>NZ_JRAR01000011.1:0-31948 GCF_000768935.1 Porphyromonas sp. COT-290 OH860
CTGAGGGAAATATCCCTCGGGGATGGGCATAGGGGGATAGTATTCAAGGCTCCCCAAGCCGCTCAAACACGCAAAAAACACCGAGAAAGATACAAGAACCTTTGAGCGGCGCATTGCGCAATAGTCTCAGCTCGGGATGTACTTCGACTACAGCTCGGGGCTGCCCGTCATTCCCGGCTCGTCAATCAAGGGAGTACTGAGGTCTGCGATCGAAGAATGGGGGTTCCTCGAGGGGGCAGATACGGATAAGCCTTGGTCAGGGTGGAATGCCGAGAACTTCATTAAGGCGGTCTTCGAGGGCAAGGGGCAGTCGATCTACGAGCGGGATATTTTCCTCGACGCCATTCCTGTTGAGGTTTCGGGACAGGGGCTCTTCGGCGAGGACTACATCACGCATTACCCGAGCCCCCTCAAGGAGCCTAATCCCGTGCGCTTCCTTAGGGTCAACCCCGGGGTAACCTATCAGTTTCGCTTTATCTTGCGGAATCAAGAGAGCTTTGGGGCAGAGGATAAGCGCGAGCTATTCGAGGAGATTATCCTCGCCCTCGGGCTAGGGGCTAAGACGAATGTAGGCTATGGACGCTTCCAAAGATAAGCCGAGGGCAGGCCTCGAGGGACTACCTCGCTTCCTCGAGGGCTTCACCGCCTAACACCTGCGGGTGCGCTTCGTGGCTGAGCGGGAGGTCGCCTTTGGGGGGAAGTGGTACTTCCTGCCTCGCTTCGCCCTAGGCAATGCGCTGATGAATAGCCCTCACTTTGCCCATCTCTACACCGAGCTCTTCAAGCCCGAACCACAGACGGGGGCGGACGGGCGGCAGCATACCTCGGCCTCTCGCCTTGTGGTGCGAGCCGATAGGCCTACCCGCCGAGGCCTTGCCCGTCGAGAGCCGCTCGACCTCTACATCACGATCGTGGCACGGGAGGCAAGGCTCGTGGAGGACTTTGTGGCCTTCCTGCCTGATTGGCAGGGGTATAACTTCATGCAGGAGCATGGGCTAAGCTACCACAGCTACCAGCTGCTGAGCCCCAAGACGGGTAGCTACGAGAGCGGCCTCAAGGCGGAGGATGCGAGGCTCGATGTGGACTTCTTCTGGCGGCAAGCCCCCGAGTGGTGCGAGGGGCTGAGCGTGCGCTTCCTTACACCCACGACGCTGCGGCTCGACCAACTCCTCTCGGCAGAGATCCCTCTGTCTCGCCTCCTAAACCGCATCTCCCGTCGCCTCTACGAGCTCTACACGCAGTGCCTAGCCCCCGAGGGCGAGTCGGTCGCCCCCTTCGTCTTCGCCGAGCGCAATGACCTAGTGCTTTCGGAGGTGAGCCTACCGCAGAGCCCCACGATCAAGGCGCATCGGCAGTACGATATGTCGGGTATCTTGGGGCAGCTGCACTACCGCACGCCCTACGACCCTGTGGCCGCCCTGATGCTCTCTGTGGCTCACTGGGTGCATATCGGCACGCACACGGTCTCGGGCAATGGGCAGATCCTCGCTTGGGGAACGGATGCCTCAGCTCAGCCGAGCCCGAACCCCTCGAGCGTCCTCGATGAGGAGGGCTGTCTCGTGGTGCAGGGCGAGGGGCTAAGGCTAGGGCTTCAGCGTCTAGACCTTGTGATCCGCCGTGGGAGCCAGCTCGTCAGCCGCCACCTAGCCACAGACATCCGTGAGCTGCGCCTCGTGGGCGAAGCCCCCTCGCTCAGTAGCGGAGTCCTCAGCTTCTGCAACAAGCGGGGCATCCCCATCCTACACAGCGACAGTCTATAGGATTATCAAGACAGGATCTCGAAAGAGATCGTAGTATCTCCATACGACGTATCTATACAAATACAGTCTATAGGATTATCAAGACTCTCTTGGAGTTAGTTGTGCATCCCCATCTTGAATAAGTATCTATACAAATACAGTCTATAGGATTATCAAGACGGTATCACAAATCTGTTATTGCTAACAGGAATTTGACGTATCTATACAAATACAGTCTATAGGATTGGCGAAATGACTAGAGCCGTGCGGAGCGTTTTCGCACGGCTCTAGTTGTATTGTGCCCTTTCGTTCCGCCCGAGGGGGATTGCAAGGCCGTGATCTCGAATGGTCGATCAGTTGTGGCTTAGCCATACGATTTTTGGGGTGGGTTTGTCATCTTTTTGGTTAAGAGATGTAAAAGCGTTGGTTAGAAATTTTATTGAATGAGGCAGCAATTCTAAAGATGCTCGGTGCGGTAGCAGAAGATTGATGGGAACATCTTTGTGGATTAGTGGGCTAATCCTCCGCAGAGTGTCCACCAATCTGAAGGGATTGATGGGAAGAAATGTCGAAAAATATGACACGAGTCCCCAAAACTGCATCAAGTTTGTTTTTATGTGATTGATTGTTAGCGATTTGCGATTTCGGTTTTTGAGAGGGGTATTTCCCCTTGGCTGGGACTAAGTGCCAAAATGAGGTCGGACGCAATCTGGAGCCTCCTAGGGGCAAATACGCAGTTCGCCTACGAGAGTTGCAGAGATCGGGCGAGCTCGCTGCGAGCTCAAAGTGTGCTTGAGGTATGTGAATTTCTGTTAATCAAGGTAGCCCTCATGGGCCGAGAGGAGTGGCAAGGTGCCAAGTGAAATAGTTGCCTTGACGCAAAGGGCGTTAGTGGCGAAAAAGTCTTACCTTTGCTCCTTGTTAAATAGGACATTACGTAAGATGAAGCTATTGCTTATTGCATCACTCGTCTTGGTGGGTGTGGCCATTCTGCTACTCTGCATCAAGATTATCCTGCTCAAAGACGGGCGTTTCCCAAACACACACGTTGGGGGGCAGAAGGCTATGCAGGATCGGGGGATCTCTTGTCATACCTCTCAAGACAAGCAGAAGCGTGCGCACCGCACCCTGCAGGAGCGTCTAGACGAAGCCGCCAAGGAGTAGCCCCTAGATGCCTAACCATCAATCGAGCATAATTAAATTAAGATCACATATATGATTAAGAAGAATTTTCTACACTCAGGTGCAGCCCTACTAGGCTGTGCAGCCCTGCTTACACTGGCCTCTTGCCAGCAAGGCAAGCAAACACAGAGTGCTACTACTGTGGTAGCATCGGCTACCGAGGAGGCTCAGCTCCCTATCGCCTATGTGCGTATGGACTCTGTACTCTCGCAGTACAAGTATGCCCAAGATGTACAAGCCACTCTAGCCAAGGACGCAGACGGCCACCGCACTCGCTTGCAGGGTCGTGCCGCAGCATTCCAGAAGGCCGCCGAGGACTTCCAGCGTCGTGCGCAGATCAACGCCTTCATCTCGGAGGAGGCGGCACAGAAAGAGCAAGCCAAGGTCATCGGTATGCAGCAGGAAGTGCAGAACCTAGAGCTCAAGCTAGGCCAAGAGCTCGCCATGAAGGGTCAGCTGATGCAAGAGGATATTCTCAAGGAAATTCAGGCTCAGATCAAGATCTTCAACCAAGACGGTCGCTACAAGCTCGTGCTGATCAACTCGGGTGTACTCTATGCGGACGAAAGCATGGACATCACGGACGCCTTTATCCAGCACCTCAATGCTGCCTACAAGCCAGAGATGGCTCAGGCCTCGGCCGACTCTGTAGCCAAGAAGTCTAAGTAAGGTTGGGCGAGATAATCGGTTGAGTATAGACCTACGGAGTCTATCTCAGGACGATCAACCTCAAAAGGCGGTATGCCGAAATGCAAATTTCGGTGCACCGCCTTTTGAGTTCCTAGAGATTTCGGTGCTCTAGGAGCAAATCCCACAAAGTCAATGAATAGAAAAAAGCAGAAGAAAACGACACTAGGCTCTAGAGCCCCTTGGCTGGCGCTGCTTGTCCTCGTCGCCATCGTCGGCTGGCAGGCCTACACGATACAGGGCAAGCAAGAGCGGCAAGCCCACGCGCAGGCATCGAGCCATCGGACGCAGGAGCCATCGATAGCCGTCCCTACGGGCGAAGTTATCCTCGGCGATACGACCCTGCTAGAGCTACCGCAGCTCTCGGGTGGAGCGCACAACTATTTCGTGACGCACTATGCCGAGGGGCAGGTCAATTACTCACTAGAGTACGATACCCAGAGGCGACACGCCCGTTGGGTCGCTTTTAGCTTCGATCGCGCAAGTGCGCCCAATCGGGTCAAGCGCTCGGACGCTTGGGGCTGGGATCCTAAACTCCCCAAGGAGTACAGCACGGACAATTGGTTCGCTCGCTCGGGTTATAGTAGAGGCCATCTAGTCGCCTCCGAGGATCGCACCTTCGCCCAAGAGGCCAACGAGCAGACTTTCTACTACAGCAATATCAGCCCTCAGCTACAAGAGCACAACGGTGGCGTATGGGTGCGCCTAGAGAAGAAGGTACAGAGCTGGGGACGTGATGAGCGTCTGCACGATGTGCTCTATGTGGCCAAGGGGGGGACGATCCGTGACGACCAAATCGAGGAGCACCGCCTAAGGGGGCAAATCGTCATACCCCGCTACTACTAGATGGCGCTACTGCTCCAAAAAGGCGACGAGTACCACAGCATTGCCTTCTGGACAGAGCATCGCAGCTATGCCAAGGGGGAGGGTAATCTGCGAGATCTAGCAATCTCCGTAGACGAACTAGAGCGGCGCACGGGGCTCAATCTATTCTACAGACTGCCCACTTCTGTGGCACAGCATGTAGAGGCGGAAGACCCCAACGGTAGGGAAGCGAGGCGCATCTGGTGGAGATAAGCGGTATGGATTGGGCGAATTGGTGTAACTTTGTTTGAGAACTTATCAAAAACATCAGACTATGCTACAGACTACAACCCATACACTACAAGGGTACGACATAGAGCAATACTATGGCGTGGTACTAGGAGAGACCATCATCGGAGCTAACTTCCTCAAAGATATTGCTGCCTCGATCCGTGACTTCATCGGCGGACGCTCCGGCTCCTACGAGCGTGTCGTCAAGGAGGCACAAGAAACCGCCCAGAGAGAGATGGTACAGCGTGCCGAGATGCTCGGAGCTAATGCCGTCATCGCCATCAGCTTCAGCTACTCCGCCGTTGGTGGCCAAGGTAGTATGCTGATGGTTACCTGCTCGGGAACGGCCGTGCGTGTCCGTCGCTAGGCAGGCTAGAGGAGAAGGCGGTAGTAATAGAATTAGACAGATCGACAATGTCACGCAAACGCATATTCTTCCTAGATGCATACGCTCTGATCTTCAGAGCCTACTATGCATTCATACGCAGCCCACGCATAGACAGCCAAGGGCGCAATACGAGTGCAATCTTTGGCTTCGCATTGATGCTGGACGAGATCTTGGACAAGGAGCAGCCAGACCTCATTGCCGTGGCATTCGACCCTCCCGGGGGAACATTCCGCCACGAGGCTTACGAGGCCTACAAGGCACAGCGTGACGAGACGCCCGAGGGTATTCGCCTCGCTGTACCCTACATCAAGCGTCTACTAGAGGCCTACCGCATACCGATCTTGGAGGTGGAGGGCTACGAAGCCGACGACGTGATCGGGACACTTGCCGTACAAGCCGAGCAGGCTGGTCTAGAGGTGCTGATGGTAACGCCCGACAAGGACTACGGCCAGCTCGTCTCGCCACATATCTCGATGTATCGGCCAATGAGTGGCGGTGGCTATGAGGTGTGGGGCGAGCGAGAGATCGTAGAGAAGTTTGGGCTTAGCCAGACCAAGCAAGTCATCGACTACCTAGGCTTGGTGGGCGACTCGGCTGACAATCTGCCCGGCTGCCCACGCATTGGCGAGAAGACCGCCCAGAAGTTGCTTGCCGAGTTTGGGAGTATCGAGGGGATCTACGAGCATATTGATCGGGTCAAAGGCAAAACTCGTGAATACCTCGAGGCTGGCAAAGACTCTACCCTCATGACTCGTGAGCTCGCTACGATACATACTGCCGTCCCCATAGTGTGGCACGAGCACGATTTCGCTCGCCAACCCATAGATGCCGAGGCACTCCGTGCACTCTATACGGAGCTGGAGTTCCGGACTCTACTCAACAAACTCGCCAGCAAGCTCGAGCAGTCTGCCCCAGAGCCTGCGCAGGAGGTGGCAGACGCCGAGATGGGGGATCTATTTGCTTTTGATTACAGTGCAGGGACGAACCCCTCACCCTCTGCCGAGGGGGCACTCTCCAAGGCCTTGGAGCTGGATATCCACCACCTGACCTCTGTCGAGGAGATAGAGGCTATGGCAGAGCGAGCCATGCAGCTGGGCTACATAGCACTTGATACGGAAACTACGGGTCTGGATCCACTCGAGGCGGAGCTCGTAGCAGCGAGCTTCGCCCTAGGCGATCGAGAGGCTTATTTCTTACTCTTCCCCGAGGATCGAGAGCAGACACTAGCACTGCTCCAACCCCTGCGTAGGGTATTGGGTAGCGACCGAGTGCTCAAGATCGGGCAAAACATCAAGTACGACTTGCAGGTACTCATGAGCTATGGCGTGGAGATTAGTCTGCCGCTCTTCGACACCATGGTGGCGCATTACCTCCTCTTCCCCGATATGCGCCATGGCTTGGACGAGCTTAGCGAGCGTTATCTCGGTCTACAACCGATGAGCTTTGAGGAGATGATCAAGCCGCAGAACCCCAAGAAGCCCAACCTTAGAGCCGTGGAGCTGGATCGCTTGGCCTACTACGCAGCCGAAGATGCAGCACTGACCTATCGGCTGTATCGCTACTTCGAGCCTATGCTGGCAGAGCGTGAGCAGACGGCTCTGATGAACGAGCTAGAGATGCCACTAATCCCAGTGCTTGCGTCGATGGAGCGTGAGGGCGTTCGGCTCGATCGAGGTGTGCTGGCTGAGAAGTCGTCGGAGCTACACGCCAAGCTCACGGCAGTAGAGGCAGAGATCTTTGAGCTGGCAGGGCGTGAGTTCAACGTCAATAGTGCCAAGCAGGTGGGCGAGTTGCTCTTCGACGAGCTCAAAATCGTGGAGAAGCCCAAGAAGACGAAAACAGGAGGCTACACGACTAGTGAAGAAGTGTTGGAGAAGCTCCGCAATCGTCACCCAATTGTGGCACGCATTCTCGACTATCGAGGGCTCAAGAAGCTACTCTCTACATACGTGGACGCCTTGCCCGATCTAGTCTATCCAGACGGTAGGCTACACTCGAGCTTCAACCAAACCGTCGCAGCTACGGGCAGGCTCTCTAGTAGCAACCCCAATATCCAGAACATTCCTATTCGTACTGCCGAGGGTCGGGCCATTCGTGCAGCCTTCGTCCCTCATGACGAGGATTCGGTCTTCCTTAGTGCAGACTATTCGCAGATTGAGCTTCGCCTCATGGCTCATATCAGTGCCGACGAAGGGCTCATCGAGGCATTCCGCCAAGGGCACGACATTCACCAAGCCACAGCCGCCAAGATACACGGCCTCCCTCTCGAGCAGGTAACTGCGGAGCAGAGACGTGGAGCTAAGACTGCCAATTTTGGGATTATCTACGGCATCAGCGCTTTTGGGCTAGCCGAGCGTCTAAACATCGGACGAGGCGAGGCCAAAGCGCTTATCGACGGCTATTTCGCTTCCTACCCGGGAGTGAAGGCCTATATGGACAGAGTGATTGAGCAGGCTAAGGCTCAGGGCTATGTTACCACGCTCCTAGGTAGGCGGCGCTACCTGCCCGACATCACGAGTGCCAATGCCGTAGTGCGTGGCTATGCCGAGCGCAACGCCATCAATGCTCCGCTGCAAGGTACGGCTGCCGACATCATCAAAATAGCCATGATACGCCTATATGCGGAGATTAGGCGCCGAGGGCTGAAGAGCCGTATGATCCTGCAAGTGCATGACGAACTGAACTTCAACGTCCCCAAGAGCGAGCTAGCAGAGATGCGTCAGCTCGTCAGACAGACGATGCAATCCGCCCTCACTACTCTAGCCGTCCCTCTAGTCGTGGAGGTTGGCGAGGGCGGTAGTTGGCTCGAAGCGCATTAGAGATAGACTTCCTTCGTCAACATAAAAAAGGCCTAACCTCTCAAACGATTATAGAGGTTAGGCCTTGCTGTATGATTACCAATGGGGCTATTGGAGCGATTTAGGAGCCTCGATGAAGTAAGGGCTTAGGCGAATGCTATCATCTCTGGAGAAAGCAGGGTCACGCATCAAGGTACTCCAGCGCATAATCCGCCCGTGGCGACTGATGAGCCGATTGAGCGACTTGACTTGCGTATAGCTCAAATAAGGATGACGGGGAATATCGCCCGAGATGAGCGAATCCAAGCGGTAGGTACGTGGCGAGCGACCAATACGGAACCACCCCTTTAGGCTAAGGAATTTGTCCTCGTCCATACCATACACCTCTTGTAGCTGCAGGACGGTGTAGTAGCCCCCGAGCTGACGCCTAAGCGCCAAGATGCGATGCGAGAAAGCAGGGCCTATGCCGGGTACTCTGATCAGCGTAAGCGAGTCTACAGTATTGAGATCTAGTATTTGGCGCTGTCTGAACTTAGGCGCTGACGAGTTTCTCAAATGAGCAGGAGGGCCAACGTAGTGGTCTGGTCGGTAGATCGTATCGGCAGGCGATGCTAGTGCCGACATTTGGCTCTGACCTCTCGAAGTCAAGGAGAGCAAGACCGCTCCCGAAGAAATCAAGAGTAGCAGAACAATCAGCACAATGCGCTCGGCTCGCCCGATGAAAAAGAAGTAACGCCCCATAGCAAGTATTAGATTCTAGGTGTAGAGGCATCGGATGCCCTAGTTATTAACTTCGATCCGCTCGATCTTACCGTCTTTGAGGTAGATCGTACGGTCGGCTCGTTTGGCTAGCTCTATATCGTGTGTGACGATGACGAAGGTCTGCCCAAGCTCTGCTCTAAGGTCGAAGAAGAGCTGATGCAGAGCTTCTTTGTTGTGTGTGTCGAGACTACCCGAGGGTTCGTCCGCAAAGATGACGGCTGGCTCGTTCATCAGCGCACGAGCTACGGCGACACGCTGGCTCTCCCCGCCCGACATCTGACTGGGTTTGTGTCCGGCACGTTCGCTTAGCCCCATTTGGTTTAGTAGTTTACCAGCCCGCTCACGTGCTTCTCGGCGACTCTTCCCCGCAATCATCGCAGGGATCATTACATTCTCTAGAGCGGTAAACTCTGGGAGTAGCTGGTGGCTCTGGAAAACGAATCCGATCGAGCTATTGCGTAGCTCTGCCGTAGCCCGAGAGCTGAGCTTGCTTACCTCCTTGTCTGTGATGATAAGCTGGCTATCTGCGTCGGCATCGGCCAGAGTACCTAGGATCTGTAGAAGCGTAGTCTTGCCTGCTCCGCTAGGCCCGACGATAGATACGATCTCTCCTTTGTAGACCTCCAAATCAACCCCTCTGAGTACCTCTAGAGAGCCGAAGCGCTTGCGGATATTAGTGGCTTGAATGATTTTCATTGGCTGAGGGTACTTGAATGTGTTTGAGCACATAGGCGGATAGGTGGCACCCGAAGATAGCGGGCATATATGCGGCCGTGCCAGCAGTTGAGCGCTTGCATCGCTCTCCGCTGATCTCCACGACTGCCTCTTCGTCGGGTAGCTCGCTGGAGAAAACCACCGGAATGCCATTCTTGATGTCTAGCTTGCGCAAGCGTTTGCGAAGAGCACGGGCGAGCGAACAGTTGTAGCTTCTGTTGATGTCGGCCACTTGAACCGCACTAGGGTCACTCTTAGCACCTGCTCCCATAGAGCTCACAATGGGCAAACCTCGCTGCTTGCTTAGGGCGATGAGATAGACCTTAGGGCTAAGCGAATCGATAGCATCGATGACGAAGTCGTAGCGATGACAATCAAGTAGCGTCACCATGTTCTCGTCCTTGAGGAACTCCTCCACGATCTCGAGCTCAATCTCTGGATTGATATCTCTAAGCCTCTCGGCAAGGACAGAGGCCTTAGAGCGACCTATCGTGCTATGCAGAGCCGCCAGCTGTCGGTTGATGTTGGAGGGCTGAACGATATCTGCGTCCACAATGGTCATACGGCCAATACCAGCGCGTGCAAGCATCTCGGCAGCATAGCCACCAACGCCTCCCAGACCTACGACAAGTACATGGGCTCGTCCCAGCTCCTCCACACGCTCTGCTCCCCACAGCAGCTTAGTCCTCTCCTTCCAGTCTGTCCTCTCGGTCATATTTTTCGATACTTGTCATTTTATTTGCCTGAATTCTCATGGCAATTATCAGATATCAGGAGCTCATCAAAAAGTTTCTTCCAACGGTCATCGTTTATATCTGGAGCATAGTCTAACCTCTTAGTTAAACAAGCCTGCTGGAGATTATGGCGCAACGTGTCATTCTGACAAAGTTCTAGCAACGTATCAGCATAGGCTTTGAGGTCAAAAGGCTTGACCAATCGACCTGCACACTGAGATGCACCAATGATAGACTCAACACCAGCACAACAATCAAATGAAATAGGGACTACTCCGCTACTTTGAGCCTCGACCAATACCATCGGCCAGCCCTCGAATGAGGATGTCATACAAATAATTGCAGCGTCGTTATAGATACGCTTGAGGTCTGTTTCATAGCCACACAAGTGTATTCTCTTAAGCCTATATTTTCTTACAAGCTTGTGAAAGATCCATTCGTCTGGGCCAGCACCATAGAATTTCAACTCCCAATCGGGTAATTTATCTTGAATCTCTCTCCAAACATTGAGCAAGCGATCAAATCTTTTGGGAGCTAATGATAGGCGACCGACATAGACAATTTCCTTTCGCTTATTGAGATTTGGGGCTGCTTCAATCTCTATGGTATTAGTCATTGAAATCACCTTCCTTTTTTCTTCCTCCGTGAGAGATAAGGCCTTGGCTATTTCTGCTTTATATTCAGGGCACAATACAATGTATTTGTCAAATAGGTGAATATCTCTCAGGTGCTCCTCCTTGAGCCGTTGATACTGCTCCGAATTACGAGTCTTGCCTTTATAGCCGAGCAGGTTCCACTCAATCCATTTCTTGATGGAGTATTTGGCTTGTAGCTCCCCTAGCTCAAGTCTGTAGCTCATTTCCCAAAAGGGTTTACTGTGATTCCAATAAACCAATTTACATGAGCTATACTTCCTCCAATCCTCAAAGAACTGGCCCTCCATATAACACGCAAAGGCGATACGGATATTTTGCTCCGCCAAATAGTCTATAAGCGCAGCCTTATTGTCTTCTGTGTAAAATGTTTCTTGGTTTGGCAAACAATAAATCTCGGCATTGAACCCCTCTGGTAGGACGAACTCATTGGGGTTGTGCTTCGACCCAATGAACGTCGAATGGATCCCCCATTTACTAAATAATCTTGCTGTAGTGAGAGAAACTCGCTCAGCCCCACCTCCTTCTAGGCGAGGGTGGAGAAAGGCGACTTTTAGTCCGTTATAGCTCATATCTTATTGTCGTTACTGTTTATTTCTTGATGCCACGTCTGTTGAGCTCTTGTTGGTAGAGGCGAGCGTTGCGTAGGTGCGTTGCGTAGTCGGTTGCGAAATTGTGGTAGCCAGAGAAGTCTTCTTTGGCTACCATGTAGAGATAATTGTGCTGCTCAGCTTGCAGCACGGCGTCCAAACTGCTTGGGCGAACCAGCCGTATTGGGCCCGGCGTTAGTCCTACATTGCGATATGTATTGTAAGGCGAAGCGACCTCTAAGTGCTCGTATAGAATACGCCTAAGCGAGAAATCTCCAAGGGCGAACTTAATCGTCGGGTCGCTCTGCAGGGGCATGCCCTTGCGTAGGCGATTGATGTATAGCCCTGCTATGCGGCTATATTCATCTTGTTTGCTCGATTCCTCCTCGAGGATCGCTGCTAGAGCCGATGCATCGCTCTGGCTGAGCCCTAGGCTATCGGCTTGAGCGATGCGCTTTGCCGTCCAGAAGCCTCGGTACTGATGCAGGATTGTATCTACCAATGCTGGCAGACTAATATCCCACTCTAGCGTATAGTGCTGGGCGAGGAATAGGCTACGAGCCTGCTCTCGATTCATGCCTTGCCTAGCTAGTGCTACGCTATCCTCGAAGAACCCTACAAGCTCTGCTGAGTCGAGCATAAGGTGCTTATCTAGCTGCTTGACGAGCTCTGCCTCCGTGCGTATGCCAAGTAGAGGCAAGCTAACGGGAGCTTGATTGCCCGATATGAGAATGCTCATGAGTTCGTCCGTCGTCACCTCTGGTGGTACAGCATAGCGGCCTGTGCGCAAATGTTCGTCTACCTTGCGCCAAGACCAAAAGAAGTCGAAGACATTGGGGCGTGTGGGCCAAATCTTTTTGTGGATCTGCTGGCGTACCTGCTCGGGGCTATCCTCTCGGTCAATGAGGAGGTAGACAACTTCGGTGTGCCTGCCCACGGGGGCTTTGTATAGACGGTACGCCCAGTAGCCAAGGCCTACCAAAGCAATTAAGACTACCAATAGAAGCGCCCAGAGCCACTTGTACGATCTCTTGCCTCCACGCTGCCCTCTGCTATAGCTACTGCCATTGAGCCTTTGATAGGTTGCTACACTAATCTTTTTCGTCATAACCTTTGTGTTTTTGAGGATTACTGCTCCAAAACATAACCCCATTCGTTCCCCTGCGATAGTTCGCTCGAGAAGCTAAATCCCTCGGGAGAGAAAGCTCTGAGCTGCTTTGGATCCTCTATCCTATTCTGTATGATGTGACGTGCCATAGCTCCTCGTGCCATCTTGGTGTAGATAACGATTTGCTTGAGGCCACCAGAGGGCTCTCTAGTTAGGAAGCGCGGGCTAATTACCCGAACGCTGCGCTCAACCTCTGCCCAGTGAAAGAGCTGCTTCATCTCCTCACTAGCCAAGTAAAATAGGATACCTCCCGAGGCTTGTACACGGCTGATGAGCAGCGGCGTTAGTTTATCTCGCCAATACTCGAAGACGCTTTCCTCTCTATCCCATGCCAAGTTGGCTGTACCTTCCATGCGATAGGCTCTGATGCCGTCAGTCGGTAGGAGTAGCCCGTAGACGAACGAGCAGACAAGCAGATGCTCGTTTGCCCAAAGCCAGTCAGACTCGGAGAAGCTCGCAGCGTCAATCTTCTTGAAGACCATACCCGAGTAGAGCTGTAGCGTTGGCTGGTCTTGAGTCGTGCTTGAGATGAATGCTCGCCAGTCCCGATAGGCTTCGTCTGCTTTCTTGGGGCTGAGGCCAAACTGCTTGGCCATGTATTCCTTATCCAGCGCAAGTGTTGCCTCTACGATGGGGCGACTTGCTTCTATGAACTGAGGCTGTGTGGGCTCAGGGCTGTAAGCTCCCTTCTTGATTTTGCTGGCAAAAGTTTTGGCAGGAGAGATGATGCTGATCATGGCTAGAGTAGGCGTAGCTTGAGGGTGTCACGAAGTTGCTCAAGGCTTGGGTTGAGCTTCTTGAGATGTTCGTATCGGTCTTGTGATGTTGTTGGGAGGAAGGTTTGCTCTCCCTCGGCCTTGGCACGTACACGCACCTCTATCCCTCCGTGGCGTAGCGCCCTGCGCAGATAGGCTTGTATGCGTGGGAGCTCCCTCTGGATCGGTTCCATAACGGCAGACGAGTCCACGATAGCAACCTCTGCAATATGTGGCTCTACTAGGCGAGGTAGTTCCTGCTGCATGATGTTACGACAGATAACCTTGTCTTCCTCCAATTCCTTATTGACAAACTCCATCCACGCCCTCTGGAGCATAACTTCATCGAAGCCCTCACGGGCCGAGATCTCCTCCTCATGTAGTTCCGTGGAGGTTGGGTTTTGGGTCCTCTGCGACCGAGATTTTAGCCCACGAAAGCGCTGTCTGCCCTCACGAATCTCTTCATCAGCTGCCACGACTATAGGCTGAGACATCGGCGTAGGGGTTGCTTCTTGCCGGTTGGGTATCGAGGCTGGCTGTACCGCTACCTGTGGGCGTACAGGTGGAGGAGTGGTCACGCCTGCATTTGACAGCGTACTAGGCCCAGCTGTTTGTGGCTGAGGCTTGTGGCTATTGGCCGAAGTGTTGGTATTGGGCTGTGCACTAGGGCTAGAGCCCTGCTGTTGAGGTTGCGAGCCTGTTTGTTGTTGTGCTTGGGGCGAGGGGGCTGCTTGCGCCTCGGGCGATCGGAATAGACCGATTAGGTTAAGCAGGCTGAGCTCTACGAGTAGTCGCTTATTTGTGGCTGATCGATACTGCTGATCTGCTTGTACGAGTACTTTGAGCCCTTGATGTAGGCCTGATATGGGCGTACGAGAGGCTAACTCTTGGTATAGCTCAGCCACGCTGGCAGGCTTCTCAAGGAGGGGGAGCGTCTCGGGGTGCTGGGCGACCAATAGGTCCCGCAAGAAGTTGGCTAGGCCAGATAGAATGATTTGCCCGTCGAAGCCTCGTGCTAGTAGTTGGTCTAGCGCTACGAGTAGGCTTCGATAGTCCCCATGTAAGATATGCTCAAGTATCTGTCTATATGCCGTATGGTCTAGTACGTTGAGGCTCTCTAGGGCGTTGGCATAAGTGATGTGCCCAGCGGAGAAGCTCGCAATGCGGTCGAACATGGAGAGTGCATCACGCATACCCCCATCGGCTTTCTCAGCAATCAGGCCTAAGGCTGCCTCCTCGGCGTCGATCCCTTCGCTTGTAGCCACATAGCGCAGGTGCTGAGTAATGTCTAGGACTGTGATGCGCCGGAAGTCGTAAATCTGGCAACGTGATAGGATCGTAGGGAGAATTTTGTGCTTCTCCGTCGTGGCCAAGATGAATATCGCATAGCTCGGTGGCTCTTCTAGGGTCTTGAGGAAGGCATTGAAGGCAGCTTGAGAGAGCATGTGTACCTCGTCGATGATGTACACCTTGTAGCGTCCGAGAGCTGGTGGCATAGCGACCTGCTCCGTGAGGGTACGAATGTCCTCAACGCTATTGTTGGAGGCTGCATCAAGCTCAAAGATATTGAACGAGCGTTGCTCCTCGAAAGCACGACAGCTCTCACATTGATTGCACGCCTCCCCCTCAGCACTTAGGTTGGTACAGTTAATAGTCTTAGCTAGGACGCGCGCAGCGGTTGTCTTGCCGACACCACGAGGACCGCAGAAGAGGTACGCATGGGCAGTCTTACCCGAGAGCACGGCCGTGCGCAGGGTGGCTGACATGGCCTCCTGCCCTACAATCGTAGCGAAGCTATCTGGGCGATACTTGCGAGCCGATACAATATAATTTCCCGACATGAAAGATAGAAAAATCTAAGGGCGAAACTAGGTTGGAAGCTATTAAACATCTACAGTTCTTCTCTATCTGTAGACTTACCAAGAATTTTATTCCAAGTCTCTTCATTTACAGAGGGAACATAGTCTAACCTTTTTTTCAGCACATTATTCTGCAACTCTGTTCTCAGTTCTTGATTTGAACAGAGCCTCAGCAAAGCATTCGAGAATGCCAGTACGTCATCTTGAGGAACAAGAATGCCATTTTTAGAATCCTTTCCAATGATTGATTGGACACCAAAACCATTATTAAAAGATACCGGAATACAGCCATTATTCTGAGCTTCAATTAGTACCATAGGCCAGCCTTCAAAAAATGAAGTGAGACAAACAATAGAAGTCCGATCGTAAACCTCTTGGGTATTCCGCTTGTACCCATGAAAAGTCACTCTATCCAAGTGTTTTTGTTCAACTATTTTCTTGAGCCGTTTTTCATCGGATCCAGACCCATAGATATGTAAACTCCATCCTGATAGTTGTTTGTGTACTAGAGACCAAACGGCTAATAATTTGTGGAGTTGTTTATCATCTCTACTCAACCTGCCTAAATATGCAATTTCCTGCTTTTTATGCAAAATAGGAGTAGGATTTAATACAATCGTATTAACCACAGGCTTAATCTTATTTTGCTCCTCTGCAGACAGCACGAGAGATCTAGTGAGTTCTTGCTTGAATTCAGGGCAAAGTACAATCACATAATCCACAAGCTGAATATCTTCCTTGTAGCTATTTTGCATTCCCCTCAGGAATCTTTTACCTACGTAGTTGCGCCAATATGAATAGGCATAAAACCGAAAGAAATAGCTCCATTTTTCCTTTGCTAAAGCTTTTTCCCTGAGATACGTCCGCTTAACCTCCCAGAAAGGTTGTGAATGGAGCCAAAAAGCAATTTTACAGTTTACACTTTCCCTTACAAGTCGAGCATACCTTTTATCAAGCCAAGAAACAAATACGAGCATCTCAATCCGCCTAGACTGTAGTTCTGCTACAAGAGCAATACCATTATCATTAGTATACGACTTATTTTCATTATCAGGCAAGACTAAAATAGAACAAACCTATTCCTGCCCTTCAAAGCTCCATTCTTCCTCTTTCCAATTATAAGTGAATATAGTCGACGTAACACCATGTTTGGCTAAATATTGAATAGTTCTCATAGTGACCATTTCGGAGCCCCCAAGAGAGAGTTCTTGATGAAAAAAAGCCACGTGTTGAACAGATTTACTCATCGTATTTACCTCTTTAATCAATTACAAACCAAATTTTAAAAGACATAATATTGCTCTGTTCGGACAAAGTTAGGGATAATCATTCAAAGCATAAGGGCAGAAGGCCAGTATATCCTGTGTGTAAGGAGCACCAAGAAGATAATTCGCTGCCATGCTTTGTGACCTATGGGAGTATGCTCCCTTGGAGTTGGGGGTATCCATCTTGTTTCGCGGTCGGTCTAGTATCAATGTCCCTACATTTGGGTTAAATCTTTGGAGTACGATTTTATAACTTTAGAGTTAAGGAGTGTTAAGAATTTGCTCGCAAATTTTGAGCAGTGAGGCAGCATTTGTAGAGTGAAGTGAGACCTCTGTGCAAAATTGATTGGAAGATTTCTGAGGATTGGTGGATCAATCTTCTGTGATGTGTCCACTAATCTCGTAAGATTGATGGGAGGAAAATCTCAAAAAGGCTTTGCTAGCGCATGGAGCTATCCTAGAGGTCTTTTTATTGCGCTGGTTATTAGGTGTTTATATTTGTGCGATTTTAGGTGGGTATTTTCATCTGCCTGAGTAGAGGAGCCCAAATGAAGTCGAGCGCCGTGTAGAGCTCTTTAGGGCCCAAATACGAGGTCTACGGTGTTTGCGCTCATGGCGAGTCGGCTTTCCCATCAATATCCCGAAAACTGAGCTAAAATCTAAAATCGGAGCCAATAAGAATGTTAATTAAATAAAAGAACTATTTTTGCAGATGAGTGCGTATTGTTCGATATACTAGGGAGAAAGGTAAAATTGGAGTAACCAAAAAGATGAAGTATATAAGTTAAGTTATCTTATTCACCATTAACAGCAAACATTATGAAGACAATCATCTCGCTTTTGGCTGTAGGAATGCTATTGGTAGCCTGCAACAATCCAGCCGAGCAACCTAAGACAGACGTATCGGCAGCTCCGTCCGAGGAGCGTATCGGCCAGATTATCACCCAAGATATACAGCAAGGGCTGACGCCCGATGCTGTACTGACAGGGCTTCAAGACGGTAATACGCGCTATTTGGCAGGCAAACCTCTATCTCGAGATCTCAATGCGCAAGCCATGGCGGGCCTAGAGGGGCAGTTCCCCGAGGCCTTTATTCTCTCATGCATGGACAGTCGAGTGCCAGTGGAGTATATTTTCGACAAAGGTATTGGTGACCTCTTCGTGGGTCGTGTGGCGGGTAACGTTGTAGACGAACATATGCTTGCCAGTATGGAGTATGCCTGCGAGGTATCTGGCGCCAAGCTGATCCTTGTCCTCGGGCATCAGGACTGTGGAGCTGTCAAGGCTGCGATCAAGGGAGTAGAGCTAGGCAATATTACCTCTTTGATGGGCGAAATCAAACCCTCGGTGCAGGCGACCAACTACACGGGTGAGCGCACCTATAGCAACAAGGAGTTTGCCAATGCCGTAGTTGTGGAGCATGTGCGCCAGACGATCGATGAGATCCGCAGAGATAGCCCGATCCTCAAGAAGCTAGAGGAGGAAGATAAAATCAAGATCTGTGGTGCTGTCTACGAGATGTCTACGGGGCGTGTCCACTTTTTGTAGCTCCAGATAGGCCACGGGGTAGGATTTGCTTACTCAAATACATCTCATATCTACCTTAAACCTATTGGCTGGGCGGTGTGTCGAGATGCAAGTCTTGGTACGTCGCCTTTGCTATTTCATCTGCTTTTCGTTGCTACTTTTGTCTTTGATCAAGCAAATCATCTTATGTATGGCTATTGAAATCAGTATTACTCGTCAGGAGTTCATCAAGCACACGGCCTACTACCTCGACAAAGTGACCGAGGGGCGTGTCGTCCTCATAGACCAAGCCCCGGCACCTACGCTCCGTTTGGAGGTCAAGGCCGAGGCTTGTGATATAGAGGGAGGTAGCTGCCATGCAGAGCAGTATAAGGAGGAGTTTCGCTCCTTCTTGGCCTCGCTCGACTAGTCTTGTATGTCTAGTAGGGATTTGATGCGGGCGGCTACTTCTTCCATTTGCCACTTGGGGGTAGAGGTTGCTCCACAGATTCCGATTGTCTTGGGCATGGGCTCTAGCATCTCTCTGGTTACCTCGTTGGCCGAGGATACGAAGATGGTACGCTCGTTGCTCTGTCGGCAGTGTGCATAGAGCACTTTGCCGTTGGAGCTCTTGGGGCCAGCGACGAAGAAGATGAGCTCGTGCTGCGATGCAAACTCCTTGATGTGTGGCATTCGATTGGACACTTGTCGGCAGATTGTATCCTGATAGTCGAAGCGGATCCCCGGCTGCATACGATCTCTGAGCGTCTCGATTAGCTCGTGGAAGCCCGAGAGCGACTGCGTTGTTTGTGAGAATAGCGCCACAGGCCGACCGAAGTCTACTGCCTCAATATCCTCAGCCGTCTGTATCACTATCGCCTCTCCGTTGGTCTGACCTACTAGGCCATTTACCTCGGCATGCCCCTTCTTGCCATAGATGACGATCTGCCCATCTAGAGGTTTGATCTCTGTGTATTTCTTGAGGATTTGCTTCTGTAGGCGCACGACTACGGGGCAAGTTGCGTCCACAAGCTCGATGTTGCGTTCCTTGGCCCACGAGTAGACTTGTGGAGGCTCGCCATGTGCTCGGAAGAGGACACGCTTGCCCGAGAGCTGCTTGAGCCCCTCGTAGTCGATGGTCTGCATACCTTTGGTTTGTAGACGCTCCACTTCTTGGTCGTTGTGTACAATGTCGCCGAGGCAGTATAGCTCCTTGGCATCGGAGGCGAGCTCTCGCTCTGCATGTTTGATCGCATTGATCACTCCGAAGCAGAAGCCACTCTGCTGGTCGATCTCTATGGTTGGTGTCATATCTTTGAGTCTTATCTTGAGTTACTATACCGTACGTTAATTAAAGCGTTTAGGGGTGTGTTTGTTCATTCGAGGGTATGAAAAATCGGCTCCGACCTCTCGCATTGCGATGTGGGTCGGAGCCGATCTGTTTTCTTGGGCTGGGCTTCGGATTAGTTGCTGGAGCTCTCGGATACGATGAGCAGTATGTCGCCAGAGTGTATCTCTAGCTTGCCTTTGGGGACGAAGTAGTTTTCGCCTCGGCGTACGAGGATTACCAGCTCCTCCTCTTTGAGGTTTAGATCCATGAGCCTATTGCCCTCGTCTAGCATGGCAGGCGTTACCTTGCGCTCCTCCATAGAAGTCCCCGTATGCTGCGGGATTTCTACGCCGAATAAGCTGACTTTCTTCTTGACCTCCTCGTCCAACCCGAGCCATTTGGCTACGATCGGGAGCGTACTGCCCTGTATGAGGAGCGAGAGTAGGGTGATGAAGAAGACGATGTTGAAGAGCGTATTCGCCCCTTCGATGTTGTTCATCATCGGGAAGGTGGCGAAGATGATTGGTACGGCACCACGCAAGCCCACCCAAGCAAGGAATGACCGCCCCTTGAGACTGATGCGTGGGAATACACTCAAGCTCAGATGTACGGCTAGAGGACGAGCAAAAAAGATCATAAATAGCCCAGAGAGCAGAGCGAATGGCGCCACTGGGATTAGATCTTTGGCATCGACGAATAGCCCAAGGACGATGAATAGGGCGATTTGTAGTAGCCAAGTCATACCGTCGAAGAAGGTTTCGATACTCTTCTTGTGTACCAAACGGTTGTTCCCGACCACTACCCCCATGATGTACACAGCCAGATAGCCATTGCCTTGGAACAGTGCCGTGAGCGAGTAGGTCAAGAAGATAGCACAGAGTAGGGTAATGGGGTAGAGGGCTGCATTGTCGATGTTGATCTTGTTGAGGAAGAGTGTCGTCACCCTGCCGAGCAGATAGCCGAGCCCAGCCCCCACGCTGAATTGAAGTGCAAACGTAGAGACGATGCTGGCCCAAGAGCCCTCGCCCTCGCCCGTGACGTACTGGATCAGGGCGATGGTGAGCATATACGCCATTGGGTCGTTGCTACCACTCTCTAGCTCTAGGATCGGGCGGAGCCCCTCCTTGAGGTGCATATTGCGAGCACGCAGAAGGCCGAAGACCGAGGCTGAGTCGGTACTCGACATCGTGGCTGCTAGAAGTAGAGCAATAGGGAAGCTCAGATGAATGGTAAAGAAGTTGAACGTGCCGAGCCAATAGAGAAAGCCCCCGAAGAAGAAAGTCGTGAGCAAAACCCCCACAGTGGAGAGCATAATCCCCGGGCCAAGCACTGGGCGAATATCCCCAATCCTTGTCTCGAAGCCCCCGAAGAAGAGAATAACGGCTAGGGCGACAGTCCCGAGGAATTGGGTCTTGCTCGTGTCGCTATACTCAAGCCCTAGTCCAGAGCTACCGAAGATCATTCCTGTGATGAGGAAGACGAGTAGGGCTGGTACGCCTAGGCGAGTGCCGACCTTACCAGCCAAGATGCCGGCAAGCATCAGCACTGCCCCTACGAGGAGCAATAGGTCTGTTGATATCATCTATAATCTGCTTAATACGAGTAGATAGGTAGCTTATTCCTTGACGAAGCCTCGTGAGCCTTTGAGTATGAAAGGCTCTTGATTCCAGTGAAACTTGGGGTAGCTATCCGTCTGGATCACACGATTGCGCCTCCAGAGTATGCCATCTACGCTCTGTGCAAAGAGGAGCGGCTCATCGAAGGTCATGAATACATTGTCCTCGATGGTGATGCCATTCTTGCCGTCACCGTAGAAGGGCTGACGCTGCTTCTCGAGTTGAGGGATCACGGGGAAGAGCGAGATAGCAGCTTCGGTAAACTGAAAAACACTTGTCAAGACGTCGAGGAATAGGTTGCCTCGGATATGTAAATACTTTGTCTGGCCAGACTCGAACCACTGATTGCAGTCGCTACTCACGAGGATTGCGGAGCCTGAGATATGATCGAATACGTTGTACTCTACCTTGATAGGCTTGGGCGTGTTGAGGAGTGTGCCACGAGCTCGGTTGTGACGGATCGTATTGTCGGCGAAGGTGACACTCGGGGTCTTGCGTAGGTTCTCGATGCCGATGCTATTGCTTGGGTTGAGCTGTCGTGGCAGTTTGTTGGCGAAGCGCAAACGCAGCACCTTAGCCCCTGCTAGTGTAGGCGTGTCTACGGGCTCGATGGCGATGAGCGTATTGCCCTGCCCTACGACCTCGAAGGTAGAGCTAGCGACAAACTGTATCGAGTCGCCTGCCTTGCCCCAGTCCATGCCCCAAGCCTGATTGTGCATATATTGCCCCTCGACGGTGTAGTTGTCCACACGCTTGATGAGCTTGAGGTAGACGCCGTGCACATTGATCGCATCGTCCATCATGCCCTCGAAGAGCCCACGGCGCACGTCTATATGACCGCTACAACCAGAGAAGTGCGTGGCATCGGCTTGCGTCGTGGCATAGCGTGGATCGGAGTCGCCTCTGAGGCGAACGCTGAAGTCATCTAGACTGACGTTGTGCGTGTTTTGAGCTAGAAGACCCATGCCGTCTGCATAGTGTATGTTGATGTTCTCTAGGCGGACGTCCGTATTGTCCGAGAGGAATATCCCGGGATTGGGGCGCTCGTAGGTGCGTAGGGCTAGGACTGTGCCTGCTTTGAGGCGTTCGTCCCGAAAATTGGGAGCCAAGATACGCCCCTCGTCTAGTAGACGGCTCCCCTTGGTCGAGAGGTCAATGTCTGCCGTACGGTAGAGAATACGCTTAGTAGCTCCGTCGAAAGCTATCGCTACGTATGGGCGGTTGCTCCAGTCACGGCCGTAGAACTCTAGCTCCCCCTCGCCTGTCAGTCGCCACTGCGCCGAGCAGATTGGGGCCAGTACCAAGCCGCCTTCGCCTCTATTCTCCTCCACTCGTACATGTGAGAGCTGGGGGTGTCGGAAGTCGATGCGGAAGTTGCGCAGCTCTATGTTGCTACTCTCTACGACAGCGATCGGGAGCATTCGGTCTAGGAATAGGAACTCGGCTCCCATACCCTCTAGGCGCACGTTGTGTAGCTGCTTGAGGTTGATGCCTATTGATCTCAGGGGGGCATGGTCGTGGTTGGAGATATGGTAGGTAGCCACAGGAGCACCATCTTTGGCGAACTCGTACACTCCGGGAGCAAATACTAGCGTAAGGGTATCGCTGGGGCTAGTGGTACGAGCAAGCTCTGCGATAGCTTGGTTGAGAGGGGCGGTATTGGAGTAGCCAGCTTGTGGCTTGACGCCAAAGTCGATGAGGTGTACCACTCGCTCTCGGGCCGAGAGGACGCTGAAGCTGCCAAGTAGAGCCAAGAGGCACCCTAGGGCTGTCAGGAGGTTATGTCGCATACGTTGAGTTTTTAGTCCGAAAGGATACATATCTAACCGAAAGTTACAAAAATACAAAATCCTCACCGAATTTCTTATGCTTCTGCACCACTTTGATATCCCCACTGCTTGCTCCAAGATTTGGCTCGAGGCACTGCCTCCAATGTTGATGAGGAGTAGACCTTGCTTGTGCCTCTCCCCCCAATGAGCTATCGTGACTCTGTCCTCGGAGCCTTGCAGTCCTGAGAGGATAACTGCGCATACGATCGTCTTAGGCTGGCTGATCCTCTCTTTCGTCACTAGACCCAGATGACGGTGATGAGAGGCCATTCCTCTACTTTTTAGTTAAGGAGTGTAAAGGATATATTCAGTGTTTTGGGGTAATAGGGCTGTGGTTTGTAAAGAACAATGGAGTGCGCACAGTAAATTGATGGGGAGATTTTTGAGGATTGGAGGATTAATCCACTACGGTGTACCCACCAATCCCAAAAGATTGATGGGAAGAAATGCCCCCAAGTACCATGTAGTCCCATTGAGAATGAGTAATAGGTTCTATATATGGCTCTTTTATAGTCCCTTGTGAACCCCGTGTTTTAGACGGTTATTCCTGTTCGGTCGAAGCGAGGTGCGTAAACGAGGTCGGACGCAATCTAAGGCCTGCTAGGCCCCAAATAAGCGGTTTGAGGATTTGATAACCGTGGAGCAGGGGTGGATTAGCTAGGAGCCCAAATGTAATCGAGAAGTGTAAAAATTTGCTATTGGCACGCTTGCCGAGATGAGCCTCCGTATGTGTGAACCCTAGTCCTAGGGATATGTGTTACTTTTGTGGTTAGTTATTAAGGAATAAGATTGCCACTGGGCAATGATATATAGGACAATGACAGAAGAAATCAATGGTGCATCGGTCTGCCGATTTGCCGATATAGAAATCTTGCGCTATCGCATCGACGGCTTCGACGCCCTACCTCTGGAGTGCAAACTCCTCGTCTATCATCTGAGCGAGGCCGCCCTAGCTGGGCGAGATATTACGTTCGACCAAAACGGCCGCTACAGCCTACGCCTGCGTCGCTTCCTTGAGGGAGTCTATCAGCACTATCAAGGCGATCGCACGAGTGAGCAGTGGCGTGCGCTAGAGGTCTACCTCTTCCGCCTTTGGTTCTCCTCGGGTATTCATCATCACTACGGAAGTGAGAAGTTCGAGCCCGGGTTTAGCGAGGCCTTTCTGCGTGAAGCGCTCAGCGAGGTGCAAGAGCAGAGAAGCGAATTGCTCGATCTGACGCCCAGTGTGGTGGACGATCTGCTACAAGAAGTCTTTGACCCTGAGCGCTCTCCTAGGCGTACGGTGCAGGACGGAGCGGAGGATCTGCTGAGGGCTTCGTCAGTCAATTTCTACGATGAGGGCATCGGGCAGGCCGAGGCAGAGGCTTACTATGCCGAGCAGGCCGAGCAAACAAGCGAGCAGGACCGCAAGACACCGCCCTCGTATGGGCTCAATAGCCGTCTGGGACGCAATGGCGACGGCCAACTCTATGAGCAAGTCTATCGTATCGGTGGGCTGTATGGCACAGCTCTAGAGCGCATTTGCACGCACCTCAAAGCCGCTCTAGCCTATACGCAGACGGATGCTCAGCGTGAGGCTCTGCTAGCCCTACTCGACTACTACAAGACGGGCAACCTACAGTCCTACAATCGCTTCTGCGTCCTTTGGGTACAGGATACCGAGCCACAGGTAGACTTTATCAACGGCTTCACCGAGACCTATACTGATCCTCTCGGCATGAAAGGAAGCTGGGAGGGACTCGTACACATACGCAACGAAGCTGCTAGTCTACGCACCCGTAAGCTGAGCGAAGAGGCGGCTTGGTTCGAGACGCATGCTCCTATCGATAGCCGCTTCAAGAAGGCTCAGCCCAAGGGCATCACAGCTACGGTCGTTACCGTTGCGATGCTAGCTGGGGATTCCTATCCCGCTACACCGATCGGGATCAACCTACCCAATGCAGACTGGATACGAGCAGAGTACGGCTCCAAGTCTGTTACTATCGACAATATCCACGAGGCCTACCGCCTTGCTTCCAAAGCCAATGGCATGGACGAGGCCTTCATACCCGATGCAGAGGTACGTGCGATGCTGGAGCGCTACGAGGGTATCACAGAGCCGCTACACACAGACCTGCATGAGTGCCTAGGGCATGGCTCGGGGCAGCTACTGCCGGGCGTTTCGCCCGATGCCCTCGGGGCATACGGCTCGACGATAGAGGAGGCTAGGGCAGACCTATTCGCCCTCTACTACATGGCGGACGAGAAGCTCGTCGAGATGGGGCTCCTGCCCGACGGCGAGGCCTACAAGGCGTGCTACTACCGCTATCTGCTCAATGGGCTGATTACTCAGTTCGTGCGCATCCGCCCGGGGCACAAGATTGAGGAGGCGCACATGCGCAATAGGGCGCTCATCGCCCGCTATGTGCTGGCACGATCGGCTGCGGATCAGCAGATTGAGCTGCGAGGGATAGAGCTCATCGTGCATGACTACCAGCAGGTGCGTGCCTCGATAGCCTCGCTGCTGGCCGAGGTGCAGCGCATCAAGAGCGAGGGCGACTACGAGGCGGCTCGTGCGCTCGTGGAGGGCTACGCCGTTAGGGTGTTTGAGGATCAGCATGCCGAGATCCTAGAGCGATATGCCAAGCTGGGCATTGCGCCCTATCGAGGCTTCGTCAATCCACGCCTAGAGTTGGTCTTCGAGGACGGAGGCATTGCCGATGTCGTGGCACACTATGACGAGGGCTATGCCGAACAGATGCTACGTTATAGCCGTGACTATGGGACGCTGCCGAGCGACCCCGTGGCAGTCGAGGAGCTACGCACGCCTCACCCCTCCGAGCAGACCCTAGCCATAGCCAAGGAGCTAAGGGCAGGTCTGCGCACCTCAATGGACGGCGTCATCTCATCGTCTATGCGAGAGAAAGGCTTGCATTATGGGATCAACTTTGGTTTGACACTTGAGTACATTCAGCGTCGAGCGGCTGCTCTGCCTCAGTCCGCCGATTTGGCTCGTTATCTGCTCAGCCGTGATGTACGTGAACTCAAGCTGATCGGTCAGCTCATTTATCCTGCCGAGGAAGTAACGCTGGAGGTAGCGACCTACTTGGCTTCGACTTCTTTCTCCAATCCCGAGCTGAGAGATTGTTTGGCCAAGCATCTACTGGATAGATGTAGCGATGCCCCCAACTGGTCGCTCACTTGGGTGCTGGACGAGGAACATAATTATCAGGATATACTGCCCGTGGGCTTCATCTGTCTGGCCCGATGGATCAGCCGTGGCTGGCAGGTGCAGGGGGAGAGTCTACGCTCTCGACTCATGGCTAGAGCTTTCGCAGCTCTAGAGGCGGAGCAGGAGGCGCACATTATGCCTAGACAGCAGGCAGCGTTGCTGCTCTTGAAGCGTTGGGGGCGTGCAGATGCCGAGGCGAAGGCCGTGATGCTCGAGCGACCAGAACTCAAAGCATGGGTGGAGTCTTCGGAGCCAATCTACCGTGAGTTTGCCGACGATCTGCTCTTTGAGCTGAACTTCGAGGCCTAGTGATTGGCTGGATAAAAGAAAATGGACGGGGCTCTACTCCGAGAGCCTCGTCCATTCTGTTGTTCGACCGATGAGTGATACGCCTATGAAACCACGAACCTTTAGGTTGCCATTGGCTCCAGCAGTGTAGTAAGTGCCGATCAGTCTGTCGGCTTCTTGTTGTCCCCAAGCCAGCTGTACTGTGAGCAAGGTCACGAGGGCTAGGGCGATCAATCTTTTTATTCCGTTACTTGTATTTAGTTGTCCGAGATCGGGATCGTCGGGTCTACCTTGCGCAGTGCCGCCAGTGCTGCATGTGCCGCCTCTTGGTGCGCTTCTTTTTTATTGCTACCACGGCCAGAGCTGATGCGTTTGCCATCGATGTAGACTGCACAGACGAATAGTCCGCCCGAGCGTTTAGGCTCTTGGAGCATCTTGAAGTCTAGATCGAGGTGGTGCTGCTGCACCCACTCGAGCAGGAGTGACTTGTAGTTGGTCGTCTGCTCTACTAGGCTATCCTCGAGCTCTTGGAAGAGTGGGAGCACCTTCGTCAAGACAAACATCTCGGCTTGTAGATAACCTTGATCAAGGAATATAGCGCCGATGAGCGCCTCTAGCGTATTGCCGTAGGTATCGGGGCTAAGCCTCTGACCCATCTCTCTATTGTAGCGGAGCATCTTATGCAACCCCATACGTTTGGCCACAGCATTGTTTACGGCACGTTTGACCATAGCACCACGTCGTTTGCTCAGCTCGCCTTCGTTCCAGTGGGGATAGTTGAGGTAGAGATGATGACTTACAGCCGTAGCGAGTACCGAGTCGCCCAGATACTCCAGACGCTCGTTGTTGATCCTCTGCCCGGCCTCGTCGGTCAGAGAGCAGGAGCTATGCGTGAAAGCTAGCTGGTAGTAGCTGATGTTGCGGGGCTCGAAGCCCAATACTTCACCTAGACGAAGCAAAGGCTCCTCGGAGCATAGCCCGAGGAGCCTTTTGGCTCGTTCGATGATATTACGAATCATGCTGATAACAGACATGAGCAATATAATCTTATGTAAGGCTTAACCTTTGTACTTCTTGAAGATCACGCTCGCATTATGTCCGCCAAACCCGAAAGTATTGGATAGCGCCACATCAACGGTACGTTTCTGCGCTTGATTGAACGTAAAGTTGAGCTTGTAGTCGATCTCTGGGTCGCAGTCGTCGTCGGCATGGTTGATCGTAGGAGGAACGATGTCTTCCTCTACGCTCTTGATGGCTATCATCGCCTCGATAGCACCGGCAGCACCAAGGAGGTGACCTGTCATACTCTTAGTCGAGCTGATGTTTAGCTTGTATGCATGCTCACCGAATACGTCCTTGATCGCCTTAGTCTCCGAGATATCCCCTACGGGGGTAGAGGTTCCGTGTACGTTGATGTAGTCTACATCCTCGGGCTTGAGGCCAGCATCCTCGAGAGCATTGCTCATAACGAGCTTAGCTCCGAGACCCTCTGGGTGAGTCGCCGTCAGGTGGTAGGCATCGGCAGAGAGGCCTGTTCCTACGAGCTCGGCGTAGATGTGTGCGCCACGCTCGAGTGCATGCTCCAGCTCTTCGATGACCATACATACACCGCCCTCACCCATTACAAATCCGTCACGGCTCGCCGAGAATGGGCGAGAAGCGCGCTCGGGCTCGTCGTTGCGTGTAGATAGGGCGTTCATCACGTTGAAGCCGCCAATACCAGCAGCACAGATAGATGCTTCTGCTCCACCAGCTACGATCACCTTGGCTTTACCTAGGCGAATGAGGTGGCACGCATCAATCAGAGCATTGGTACTTGAGGCACAAGCAGACGCAGTAGAGTAGTTGGGTCCGTGGAAGCCATACTTCATAGATACATGACCTGCAGCAATATCCGAGATCATCTTGGGAATGAAGAATGGATTGAATCGGGGACCCGACTCGGGGTTGTAGTCACGCACTTCCTGCTCGAAGGTCGTTAGACCACCGATACCAGAGGCGATGATCACGCCCACCTTAGTCTTGTCTACGGCATCAAGGTCGAGCTTAGAGTCTACTAGACACTCATCGGCTGCGATCATCGCAAACTGGGCGTAGCGGTCTAGCTTACGCGCCTCTTTGCGATCTATATAGTCATTCACATTGAAGTCCTTCACCTCGCAAGCAAAGTGCGTCTTGTGCTTGCTAGCATCGAAGAGTGTGATGGGCGCAGCCCCGCTCTTGCCAGCCTTGAGGGCTTCCCAAGTCTCGGGAGCTGTCTTACCCAGAGGTGAGATAGCTCCTAGACCTGTGATGACTACTCTCTTGAGTTCCATATCGGGAGAGAGGATTAGTTCTGCTTCTTCTCGATGTAGTCGATAGCGTCGCCTACAGTCTTGATCTGCTGAGCGTCTTCATCGGGAATTGACATGCCGAATTCCTTTTCGAAGTCCATGATCAGCTCCACAGTATCTAGAGAGTCTGCACCTAGGTCGTTTGAGAAGTTTGCTTCACGAGTTACTTCAGATGCTTCGCAGTTTAGCTTCTCTACGATGATCTCTCTTACCTTTTCTTCAATCTGTGACATAATCTTCTTTAGTTTTGAGTTTATAATTTACTATATTAACTTTACTTTTGGATGTCCATTCGGCTGATTGCTTCCGCATTCAACGGAGCACAAATTGCACACGAATGGGTTATTTGTGCACAAAGATACTTATTTTTTATGAATAAACTAGCTATCCTTGCTTCTGGCAGTGGTTCCAATGCCGAAACCATAGCGAAGTACTTCGCCAATCACCCCTCAATCCGAGTAGTGTGTATCCTGACTAACCGTGCCGATGCAGGGGTTATCGCTAGAGCCGAACGTTTAGGGATCTCTTGCCACTACTATAATAATGTAGAGATGCGCTCGGGCGATGCGCCCCTCCAGCTCCTAAGAGAGCTCGGAGTTGATCTAATTGTGCTAGCAGGTTACCTCTGTCTGATGACATCGCCTTGGCTTGTAGCCTATCCCAATCGCATCATTAATATACACCCAGCACTACTACCCAGCTATGGAGGTAAGGGTATGTATGGGCACCATGTGCACGAGGCAGTCTTGGCTGCTGGCGAAGAGCAATCGGGTATCACGATACACCTCGTGGATGAGGAGTACGACCACGGCCGACATCTGCTGCAGGCGACTTGCCTTGTACGCCTCGATGACACAGCCGACACCTTGGCTAGTCGCATTCATACGCTGGAGCATCGCTTCTATGCCCCCACCATCGAGCAGTATCTCACCCAAGATCTCTAGCTAGTCAAGCTAGACCTTAGGACTTCTCCCTCGAGGACGATCGGTAATAGCCGTCGCCTTTGAGGGATTTTTATTTGGATCAAGTCTTTCTTCTCTATGGTTTTGGGGAGGTTACAGCCTCTTCCTATCAACATCGGTAGCACCCGAGTTTTTAGTTCCCAGATAGCCTCTAGGCTTGTACACAACCGTTAGGTCGGGGAGCATATCACAACTATCTATTACTCTATAGATTTTATCGTTTTTTTTACGTGGATTTGGTTGACTAAATTTGCGTGTAATTAATTAGCATATTAGAATACACATATATAGGATAGAATGAAAGCAACAATAATCTATCATAGTCGTCGGGGGCGAACTGCTGGTTATGCTCGAGAGATGGCTATGCATCTGTGGACTCAGGGAGTGAGCGTCAAGTGCTGTGCTACTGCGGACTTCAAACCAGAGATGCTGGACGAATGCGATCTCCTGCTGCTGGGTTGCTGGACCAGTGGCTGGTTCGTGATCAACCAATATCCCAATCATCGATGGGTTACTTTCGCCAAGCAGCTCCCAAGTCAACTCCCGAAGCATCTTTTGCTCTTCTCAACGTACAAGTTTCGTACCGGAAGCATGTTTCGGGGTATGAAGAAGCATCTAAACTTACGTGACGTTGGGCAAATTGCTACGCTCCAGTCGAAGACAGGCTTCCTAAGCCCAGAAGACAAGCGACTACTAGACCAATATGTAGCCCAAATTAGACAACAGCAATAATACGAATCGTTCATTTATTAACTATAAATCAGAAGTTTTATGGAAACAAAAAACAAACTGACCACAGCTGCAGGTGCTCCCGTTGCGGACAACCAGAATGTAGCTACCGCAGGCAGGCGTGGCCCAATGCTCCTGCAAGACATTTGGTTCATCGAGAAACTCGCCCACTTCGACCGTGAGGTGATCCCCGAGCGTCGTATGCACGCCAAGGGCTCGGGAGCTTTCGGTAAATTTACCGTAACTCACGACATCACCAAGTACACTCGTGCCGCTATCTTCTCCGAGATTGGGAAGGAAACTGAGCTTTTCGTCCGCTTCTCTACGGTTGCTGGCGAGAGAGGTGCAGCTGATGCCGAGCGTGATATTCGTGGTTTTGCGATGAAGTTCTACACCGAGGAGGGCAACTGGGATCTCGTTGGCAACAATACTCCCGTATTCTTCTTGCGTGATCCACTCAAGTTCCCCGACCTCAACCATGTGGTTAAGCGTGATCCCCGTACGAATATGCGTAGCCCGCACAACAACTGGGACTTCTGGACCCTCTTGCCCGAAGCTCTTCATCAGGTGACTATCACCATGAGCGATCGTGGAATTCCCTACTCCTATCGCCATATGCATGGCTACGGTAGTCATGCATTCTCAATGATCAATGCTCAGGGCCAGCGCACATGGGTTAAGTTCCACTTCCATACTCAGCAGGGGATTAAGAACCTGAGCGATGCAGAGGCCGAAGCCATCATAGGCAAGGATAGAGAGAGCCACCAGAGAGATCTGTACGAGAGCATTGAGCGTGGCGATTTCCCTCGCTGGACGATGAAGATACAAGTTATGACGGAGGAACAGGCCAAGAATATGCCTTACAATCCTTTTGACTTAACCAAGGTGTGGTCACAAAAGGAGTTCCCACTCATCGAGGTTGGTGTCTTGGAGCTTAATCGCAATCCGGAGAATTACTTTGCCGATGTAGAGCAGGCTGCCTTCAATCCTGCTAACGTAGTACCCGGGATTAGTTTCTCTCCCGATAGAATGCTTCAAGGTCGTCTCTTCTCCTATGGAGATGCTCAGCGCTATCGTCTAGGGGTCAATCATCATCAGATCCCAGTGAATAAGAGCCGTTGCCCATTCCTTAATATGTATCACCGAGATGGAGCGATGCGTGTGGACGGCAACTATGGATCTCGTCTTGGCTACGAGCCTAATAGCTACGGACACTGGCAGGAGCAGAATGAGTACAAGGAGCCACCTCTAGAGCTGGACGGAGCTGCCTACCAGTGGGACTTCCGTGAAGATGACTGTGACTATTACTCTCAGCCTCGTGCACTCTTCCGTCTGATGACCCCAGAGCAGCAGCAGGTACTCTTCGATAACACCGCTCGTGCCATGGGTAATATCCCTATCGAGATTAAGGTGCGCCACATCAGTAACTGTGCTAAGGCTGACGAGGCGTATGGACGTGGTGTAGCGAAAGCTCTAGGGCTCAACTTCGACGAGCTACAGTTAGCCTAGGGGCTGATTCATAACTAAAAAAGGAAGCAGATGCAGCATCTTTGGGGGAGCCCGATGTGCTACATCTGCTTCTTCTTTTGTGTAGGAGGCTCGTCAATATGCAAGGCCTCGTGGCTGCGTTCGTTTGCTTTTAGTCCATGTGAGTTCTTTATGAGACTATTGCGCAATGAACCCCTTCGCTGCTTCAGTTCTCTAGAGTCATTTTTTGCTACTTGAGGCAGTGTTTTTCAACTTGGGTATCCTCCC
>NZ_JRAR01000012.1:0-31550 GCF_000768935.1 Porphyromonas sp. COT-290 OH860
ATGTCGATACAGTTAATTACATATTAAAGATAGTAATAATCAGAGATATATACGACGTTTCTAGCCCAAAAGAGGCAAAATGCCGTGCAACGGTCTCAAAAAACACCGAGAAAGATACAAGAAACTTTGAGCGGCGCATTGCGCAATGGCCTCATTAATAATCAGAGATATAACACGTCTAACCGCACATCTAACCGAAAAGAGGCTAAATGCCGTGCAACGGTCTCCTAGTAGCATGAAAACAACCGTCCAAAACGCCAGAAACACAAATGACTGCTAAACAATAATATAAATTAAATATCTGGGCGATTTCATAGATTTTCGGCTTATCGTTTGGCACTTCTTCCCATCAATTTTACTCGATTGGTGGGCACACCTTGGCTAATCAGTCCTCCAATGCCTCAAGATCTTCCCACCAATTTGCATCAAGTATACAACCAAGCTCCCCATAGGCGTCCTCTTACCTACCGCAATACGAGGGTTAATCCTTTACACTATTTAACTAAAAAGATGAAAAACGTAGCTCTCCCATCAATCATTTTCGCAGTGGATTGATCTTTACTGCTTAGACTCCTTGGCATTTACCCCTATCCGCTGTTTGTTTCTTGAATCAGAAAGGCGTAAATTTACCCGAGTGAACAGGACATTAGCTATCAACTTCTTCCCAAATAATACCTTCCTATGAGTCAAATTAAGGAATACATTGCAGCCAACGAGGAGCGATTCCTTGAGGAGCTATTCGAGTTAATTCGCATTCCAAGCATCAGTGCCAAAGGAGAGCACAAGGGCGATATGCAGCGCTGTGCCGAACACTGGCGCCAGCACTTGCTTGCTCTCGGAGCGACCAAGGCAGAGATCTATCAGACCGAGGGACACCCGATTGTCTATGGAGAGTACATACAAGACCCCAATCTACCTAGTATCCTCGTATATGCGCACTATGACGTCATGCCTGCAGAGCCTCTAGAGCTGTGGAAGAGTGGCCCCTTCGAGCCAGAGGTGCGTGACGGACGTATCTGGGCTAGAGGTGCAGACGACGACAAAGGACAGTCGATGATCCAAGTCAAGGGATTCGAGACTGCACTTAAACTAGGATTGGTGCGTTGCAATGTCAAGTTCCTCTTCGAGGGCGAGGAGGAGATTGGCTCCACACATCTAGAAGCCTTCTTGCAGGGACACAAAGAGATGCTCTCGGCAGAGGCTATTATCGTCTCGGATACTAGTATGGTCAGCGACGAGATCCCCTCTCTGACCACTGGCCTGAGAGGGCTAGCCTACTGGGAACTAGAGGTAACTGGTCCGAATAGAGATCTACACTCTGGGCACTTCGGAGGTGCTGTGGGTAACCCAATCAACGAGCTGTGTAAGCTGATCGCCAAGATCCAAGACGAGCGAGGACGCATCACGATACCCGGCTTCTACGACGACGTGGTAGACCTGACCCAAGAGGAGCGTGATATGATCGCACGTGTCCCCTTCGACGAAGCCAAATATCGAGCAGCGATAGATGTAGACGCCGTGTGGGGCGAGGAGGGTTACAGTACGCTCGAGCGCAATAGCTGCCGCCCTAGCTTCGATGTCTGCGGCATCTGGGGTGGCTATCAAGGCGAAGGAGCTAAGACCGTCCTACCCAGCAAGGCATACGCCAAGGTAAGCTGTCGTCTAGTGGCTGCTCAGGATCACCACAAGATCAGCCAAGCATTTATGGACTACATCAAGGCGATTGCTCCCAAGCACATTCGCGTAGAGGTGAGGCCTACTCACGGAGGTGAGGCCTATCTCTGCCCCATTGACCTACCAGCCTATCGAGCTGCCGAGGAGGCGGTAGAGGTTGCCTTCGGGGTACGCCCATTGGCTGTGCGCCGAGGTGGTAGTATCCCTATTATTGCGGTCTTTGAGCGTGTCTTGGGCATCAAGACAGTACTCATGGGCTTCGGTCTAGAGAGCAATGCCATTCACTCGCCCAACGAGAATATGCGCCTAGACTTCTTCCGCAAGGGGATCGAGTCGGTAGCAGAGTTCTACAAGCGATTTCCCAGATAGGTAGGCACAATCATTGACAATTTATGCTCCATGGGGGTAGGGTTCATGATAACTCTATCCCCAATATTCTTTTGTGCAGAGGTTTGGAGTAAATATGATACCCGTGGGTATGAAGTTTTTGTAGTAAGTTTGCCGACAGAAGACAAACCAAAATGATAGACGAAGAGCTTATATACGACAAAATTGATACGCCGATCTTTCGCCTTATCGGAGAGGTTGCCGATGAGCTTGGGCTAGAAACATACGTGGTCGGAGGCTACGTGCGTGACCTATATCTATATAGGCCGAGCAAGGATATAGACATCGTTTCGGTGGGGCGAGGGATTGATTTGGCTAAGGCTGTGGTCGCTCGCCTCGGGCGTGGCGCTCATCTAGCTGTATTCTCTCGCTTCGGGACTGCGCAAGTCAAGCAAGGTGACTTGGAAATCGAGTTCGTGGGCGCTAGGCGAGAGAGCTATTCGTCCGATAGTCGCAAGCCTATGGTCGAGGATGGGACACTGGAGGAAGATCAGCAGCGACGTGACTTCACGATCAATGCTTTGGCCATATGCCTCAATGCAGATCGCTACGGCGAGCTAGTAGACCCTTTCGATGGGCTAGGCGATATGGAGAACCTAACCATACGCACGCCTCTCGACCCAGATCTTACTTTCAGCGATGATCCGCTGAGAATGATGCGTGCCATTCGTTTTGCCTCTCAGCTTGGTTTTTTCATCGACCCCGATACATTCGCTGCCATTGGTCGCAATGCCAAGCGCATCGAGATCGTTTCTGCCGAACGCATCATGGTAGAGCTCAACAAAATCCTCCTCTCCCCTCGCCCATCGGTAGGTTTAGAGCTTTTTGAGCAGACAGGACTAATGGCGGAGGTCTTCCCTGAGTTGCTAGAGCTCAAAGGAGCAGAAACGAAGGACGGCGTAGGGCACAAGGACAACCTAACCCACACTTACAAGGTCGTGGATAATCTCGCCAAGGTACTTAATGCTCGTGGCAGACAAGACGGAGATCTGTGGCTACTCTGGTCGGCACTCCTACACGATATAGGCAAGCCCCGTACGAAGCGGTTTGATAGACGACTAGGTTGGACGTTTCACAACCACAATTACGTCGGGGCTAAGATGCTCCCGAAGATCTTCCGTCGCCTTAGACTGCCCCTAGACGGCAAACTCAAGTATGTACAGAAGCTCGTGGAGCTACACATGCGCCCTGCTACATTGGTGGACGAGGGGGTGAGCGACTCAGCCATTCGACGCCTACTCTTCGAGGCAGGGGACGACATAGACGACCTGATGATGCTGGTCGAGGCTGACATCACGAGCAAGAATCCCGCTCGTGTCAAGAAGTACCTCGACAACTACGTCATCGTTAGGCAGAAGCTCAAGGATATAGAGGAGAAAGATCGCATACGCAACTTCCAGCCCCCTGTGGACGGTGCCTTGATCATGGAAGTCTTCGGGCTATCTCCCTGCAAGGAAGTGGGGCTAATCAAAGATGCGATCAAAGATGCGATCCTAGAGGGTGAGATCCCCAACGAGTATGATGCCGCATACAAGTATATGCTTAGCCAAGCGGAACAACTCGGGCTAAAGCCCAAGCAAGTCTAGTCGCCCCCAATTATGGACTATAAATTAAGCTCTCGTAGGATCTACGGGAGCTTATTGCATACTACGATAGCCTAGAGTAACAAGCAGCTTGCTTGACAAACTGAATGCTAAAGTGGTGAAAATCGGGGATTTTGGCGTACCTTTGTGGTGCCGTCCAATGGGATGTCGCCTTATTTGCATATTTCTAGGGGAGGCATCAGACCCATTAAGGGGCGTCATTTAGACACAAGACATAGAATTTATATGAGTAAAAAGAAAACACCCGTGAGGGGTCAAACGAAAGATAAAAAGACGAAGCACAAAGTAAGTTCACGGAAAACAGCCACAACCACCTCCACCCGATCTACTAGACGAGGCATTACAAATCTAGAAATCGAGGAGGCTATCCGCCGTTTGTTTGAGCAAGAACCTAATAAGGTATTCAACTACAAACAGGTTTGCTACCTATTTGGTCAGACCTCTATGGCGCAGAAGCGACAGATCGTATCTGTGCTGGAGTCACTCGTGATGTTTGGTTTACTTGAGGAGGTCGAGATGGGGCGCTATCGCCTCGCCGCACTTGGACAAACACTCGAGGGTCAATTTACTTGTCGCTCGGGTAGATACTACTTCGAGCCAGACAATGGTAGCGAGCCAATCCCTCTTAGCGAGCGAGCAGCAGGGAGAGCCCTGCACGGAGATCGTGTGCGCATAAAGATCTCTACGCCCAAGGGCCGCCGCCGAGAGAGCGAAGTCATTATCGATGAGATTCTAGAGCGTAGCGAGCAGACCTATGTAGGCAACTTGCAGGTCAGCCGTGGCCATGCCTTCTTCGTCAGCGAAAGCCGAGAACTACGCCAAGACATTTACATTCCTATCGACCAAATGAATGGAGCGCACAAGGGCGACAAAGTGATCGTGCGCATACTCGGTTGGGACAAGCGAGCCAAAAATCCGCATGGGACCGTTGTTGATGTGCTAGGAAAAGCTGGGGACAACAATGCCGAGATGCACGCCATACTTGCAGAGTTTGGCTTGCCATATAGCTATCCCGAGGAGGTAGAGCGTGCTGCCGATGAGCTAACCGACGAGATTACCCCCGAGGAGCTAGCACGCCGAGAGGACTTCCGTAGCGTTACGACCTTCACGATCGACCCACGAGATGCCAAGGACTTCGATGATGCGCTCTCTATCCGTCACCTAGACAACGGCTTAGTAGAGGTTGGGGTACACATCGCCGACGTGAGCTACTTCGTTCGTCCCGGTAGCAAGATAGATGAAGAGGCCTACAAGCGAGCTACGAGTATCTATCTCGTAGACCGTACTATCCCGATGCTCCCCGAGCGTCTATGCAATCTGCTCTGCTCACTCCGCCCAGACGAAGACAAGTATAGCTACAGCTGTGTCTTCACGATGAACGCGGAGGCAGAGATTATAGACTCTCGCATTACACGAGGTGTAATCCGAAGCAACCGTCGCTTCACCTACGAAGAGGCTCAAGAGATGATCCAAGGAGCGGAAGGGGACTTCAAAGCGGAGGTACTAGAGCTCAATACGCTAGCGCAGAAACTCAGGGCTAGACGCTTCGAGCATGGCAGTATCGCCTTCGATCGCCCAGAGGTTCGCTTCGAGATTGATGAGATGGGACGACCCGTATCTGTCTACATCAAGGAGAGCCTAGAGGCACATCAATTGATTGAGGAGTTTATGCTACTAGCCAATAAAACCGTAGCTCTCGCTATTGGGCGACCAGAGTCTGGCAATGCTAAAACGTTCGTCTACCGAGTGCACGACCAGCCAGACCAAGAGAAGATGACTCAGCTGGCCGAGGTAGCAGGGCGTCTTGGCTATCGCCTACGAGCGCAGGGCTCCAACCGGGCCATTAGCGACAGCCTCAATAAGCTCCTCGCCGATGCCAAGGGTAAGCCCGAGAACAATCTGCTCTCGACTATTGCTATTCGCACGATGGCCAAAGCCAAATACACGACTGAGAATATCGGTCACTACGGCTTGTCATTCGACTTCTACACCCACTTTACCTCGCCCATTCGTCGCTACCCTGACCTCATGGTGCATCGTTTGCTTACTCGTTACTTAGTCGAGGGTGGCAAGTCTGCCGACAAAAAGACCACAGAGGAGGCCTGCGAACATTCGTCTGCCATGGAGCAGCTCGCCGCTCAAGCCGAGCGTTCGTCCATTCGCTACAAGCAGGTGGAGTACATGAGTCGCTTCTTGGGTGAGGAGTTCGACGGCGTAATCTCTGGTGTAACCGAATGGGGTCTGTACGTAGAGCTTGACGAAAACAAGTGCGAGGGCATGATCCCCACAAGGGATCTTACAGACGACTATTACGAGCTGGACGAAGATTCCTTCACACTCATCGGCCGCCACACAAGGCGTCGCTTTACTCTAGGAGATAAGGTACGCATTCAGGTAGCCCAAGCCAATCTGGAGCGTAAGCAGCTAGACTTTGCTCTAGTGAAGGAGTAATACAGTTCCAGAGCTGGGGAGCACAACCTCATTTAGCACAAGAGAGAGGGGACAGACAAGGGATATTTTGTCTATCCCCTCCTGCGTATTTATAGACCCATGGCCTCGGCCCTATCTCTTCTGTGCACCGATCTCCAGAGGCAAACGATCACTAGGCCTACCATCGTAGGTCTATGCGCAGATATTATGAGTAAGAAATACAAACAGTTTAGTAACTTTGCGTACAAATGAACGGAGGAACTCCCAAGAGCAACACCTCCATTTAGTTTGATATTTGGTATAATACAAGTAAAATCAATGAGTAAACTTAAGATCGTTGGGCAGGCAATGCCCGACATGCCTTGGGAGGATCGTCCCGCAGGCTCCAAAGAGGTTATGTGGCGCTACTCTGCCAACCCAATCATTCCTCGTGATTTGCTCCCCACCTCCAACAGTATTTTCAATAGTGCTGTGGTACGCTTCGGCGAGGGCTATGCAGGGGTATTCCGCTGCGACGACACCAACAGACGTATGCGTCTGCATGTGGGTTTCAGTGATGATGCGATCAACTGGAACATTAACCCCGAGCCACTCAAGTTTGAGTGCGACAACAAGGAGATCGGCGAATGGGTGTATGGCTACGACCCTCGTGTCGTTTTCATCGAAGACCGCTACTATGTAACTTGGTGCAATGGCTACCATGGTCCAACGATTGGGGTGGCTTATACCTTCGACTTCAAGACATTCCACCAGCTAGAGAATGCGTTCTTGCCATTTAACCGCAACGGCGTACTCTTCCCTCGCAAAATCAATGGCAACTTCGCCATGCTTAGCCGTCCTAGTGACAATGGGCACACTCCATTTGGCGACATCTTCTATAGCGAATCACCTGAGCTTGAGTACTGGGGACGCCATCGCCACGTGATGAGCCCAGCTCCATTTGAGGATAGCGCTTGGCAGTGCACCAAGATCGGTGCGGGTCCTATCCCCATCGAGACTAGCGAAGGCTGGCTACTCATTTACCACGGTGTACTCAATAGCTGCAACGGCTTCGTTTATGCTTTCGGCTCGGCTATCCTAGATCTAGACGAGCCATGGAAGGTTAAGTTCCGTTCTGGTCCCTACCTCATCTCTCCACGTGAGATCTATGAGTGCATGGGCGATGTACCCAACGTAACATTCCCATGCGCTGCACTACACGACGCGGAGACTGGCCGCATCGCAGTATACTATGGTTGCGCAGACACGGTGACGGGTCTTGCCTTCGGTTACATCGACGAGATCGTAGAGTTCACCAAGAAGCACTCGATCATCTAGTAGTAGGCTACCAAAGCCCCCCAAATAATATCGCCACAAGTCTTGCAAGACTTGTGGCGATATTATTTGGTAGAGCCTCTTGGCCGCACTGATACTCTGCGATGAGTTATCAGGCTACTAGGGCTTCTTGCCCAGAGGTGGTGGGCACTACTCTAGACGCCTGCGGCCATTGAGGAGATCATCTTTCTTAAACAATCTTACAGCCACACTTCTATTTCTTACTCCGAGACTCGTAAGAAAATTCACATGAAAATCCGACTCTGACTTTACTGGATAGAAAGATACACATCGGTACATACGAGATCCCGTAAGATCATGGCTGGAGAGCGACATATAGTACCCATCTAGCCCGGGGTTTAGCTCCGTTACATCTCGAGAGGAGTTTTTGGTCTGATTTTCGTAGCTAACTAGAGAGCCCGGAGCCGACAGTGTTCTATGTATGCTATGATCCCCCGTCCAAAAAGGTTCGCCTTGATTAGCCAAATCCTGAAGCGTCATATTAGCTCCATTCTCGCCAAGATATACGACATCAATCACTAGAGCAGTGTTCTTGGAGTTTTGTCCTTCCCAGCATACATCCTCTCCAAGCACTGTATATCGGTAGGCACAGAGCATCGTATTGTCTGGGGCTGGAGTATGGAACTTCCTCTCTCCCTCAACGCTAAGATCAGTCGTGCACGTGTTATGCTTACCAAATCTCAGAGCATAGACGACCTTCTTATTTGAAGCCGTCTTTCGGGGAGACGAATACTGGCTTGTATAGGTCTGACGCAAAACATCACAGATCTGCTCACCTTCACCAGTCGTCATAAACTCCTCAACAGAAGCAGGGTTCTCATTTTTCACAAAATGAATGGTGTCAGCCCTTGAGCCCGGGAAAGCTCCCCACCAATCCTCAATCCGTGGAATGCGGTATCTAGTATCTAGTCGTGGGGTTTCTAGGCAGGTACCTCCGTTATGGTCGAATATCCGATCTGAGATTTTCTCCGTAGAGAGGTTCCTACTTTGAGGGTTAAATATAGGATCATACGTCCCCGAGGCAACATACCAATTGTAGTATCCCGACTCATCATTCTTATGCGACCCGGCAAATCTCAGCAGACCAGAGTATCGTTTGGACTGAGAGAGGTTCCCACCACCACTTGAATTGTTGGTATTAGGGATATCCACCACACCTGCCTCTCCACCTTGCAGGTTGTACTCGGTGAGGTACTCTATGGGTAGAGCTACACGCTTCGTAATAGTTGTGGTCAGATGATGAACAGCATGGTTCTGAACCTGAGTATTCGGCTTCGGCATATAGGAGGTAAAGTACAGATGCGTGTAGTCGTGATGCCACTGATCACCACCTTTCGCCGTGCCTCTCACCAAAATTCTAGTCTTGAATTCTTCGGTTTCATCAGGCGAGATTGGATTATTTCCCGTTCCCATGACCCATGTATAGTAGGTCTGACTATACGATGTAGCCGAATTCTTTGTGCCAGCCTCGGCAGGGATCGTTTCGGGCTGATTGAGCTTGTACTCCATGATTGGGTAGCAGTCTGCTCCACCCTTCCCCGTCCATATGGGCAGAGGCGTCGATTCGGGGTTATTAGCAAAACTAAATGTGCCTTGGTCTGTATAGGCCGAAGACCAAATCTGGAAGCCGGTCATCGTAAACTTCTTCTCCTCCGCAGGAGTATCCATTTGGGACACAACCCCCTTGACAAGTTCATTCCCAAACTTATATCCAATTACCGAGCCGAGAGGCTTGAATTTGACTTTGTGACTCGCCTTTCCATGTGCAACTATAGTCGAAAACTCTCGTTTGCTCGTTTCGAGCTGTACCCAAGGGAAAGCATAGGGGACCTCTAGCTTGACCTGATCACCAATATGGGATACACCAGTCAAGGTACGAGTAGGTTCAAATGTGATCTTTTTCCCCTCTAGCTTCCCTCCGATAATCCCCGACACATACCAGCGTCTGCTAGGATTATTAAAGACTGCTCCTTCGTTATCGAGGTGTATAGAGTTCGCCTCTAGGTTCGCTGTGTTAGTAGTTAGCTTGAGCGTTCGGCTGCTGGCCAGGTAAGTCCACTTGAGTGTCTTAACAGCCAAGATTCCGTCATTGCTACAAATAGCGGTATGCACATCAACAAGATCTCCATCTTGAAGTCTTGGACGGGGAAGACTATTCCTATTGCCCTGCTCTAAATAGAGAGGTAGCCCTTTGAGGCCCTCCAGATTAATCTCAAGATCTAACGCTACTGATGAACTGCCTCCACTCCCGAGCTCTACACTCGGCTCTCTCTGATTTTCCTTATCCTTGCAAGAAAAAAGAAGCCCCACACCCAATGCCAAAAGCATAAGGCGATAGGACAATGTTTGATTAAATAGTCTACGATACATGTTTCTCTCGCTCTTTTTGCGATATATTTCAGTTTCCATTCTTCTCCAATTAAACATACAGATGCAACTCTCTGATCCTAGAGGTCATCTCCTTCTATAAAGTCTTCAATACATCCTTCCACCGAAAGAGTCACTAAAAGACTTTGAAGATTAGAGAACACTAGGATCTCCCCCTGAGGCTTTACATACTCTTCTTTCATAATTTTTGAAACAATACCCAGTTAAACAAAATGAAATATTTTTGCGCAAATTAACAGACATTTCAGAATTAATCAAAATAAAACTATTGGAAATAAATTTTCACCAATGATCAGTTATATCGCTTGAAACATATTTTTTTGTAAATATTGTCTGAAAATCTATTATACAGAATGGGGGCATTCGCAAAAAACGCACAATTTACATGATACTTTCTCTAGCCGAAATCACCATTTTTATGATATAGTTCTTCTAGGAAAGCCCTCACCTTTCATGTTTTTTGTTAAATACTGCAAATAATCTTACGTAGAATTTGTGCGAAGAGTCTAATGATCTACCAAGACTAGTGGGCTATGACAGAAAAATTGAAGGACTAATCATTTTTGATTAGAGGACTAATCCTTTCTGGTGTGTCCACTAATCTGACAAAATGAATGGGAAGAAATGGCCGAGCAGGCGACAAGAAGGCATAGAGTTACCCCCAACACACATCTCATACACCTGACCATTAGGAACTTATAGAAAACCATTTTAGGCGGTTATTTTGGTTCGGCTCGGAACTAAGCGCCAAAACGAGGCCAAACTCAATCTAGAGCCTCCCAGAGGCCAAATACGCAGTCTAATATTTTTCGGTCTTGTCCAAATCGATTTTCCCATCAACAATCGAAAAGTTGGTCTAAAATCTAAAATCCCGCCTTTACGAAAAGAAGCATCTTTGGCTTGTAAGAGTAACTCAGTCGCCTTTCTCAAAAGGATGGGTACTAGAGCCAGTCAGGATTTGTATGTAATTTGCTTAGAGGCTAGCTAAACACATCCCTTTATCCCTCATAATAAAATATATAACAGGGGTATTAACCCGATAATTAGTCAATAGATTATATCTATAATACAGCATATTGGCACAAAACACATACCTATATATGGGGACAATAGCCAGAGATAAAAACCCCAAATACCTACAAATGGCGATTGTCCTAGTAGGCCGTGGGGGAGTAATTTTGCACCCAATGATTTAATGCGGTGCGGTGTACCTATTTCTAGGAGGATATGCCACGCCGTGGTATAAATAGAGTGATTAGCAATTAATATATGCGCATCAAATTACTAGTGGTACTGGCATGCTGTTCGCCTTTGCTTCTACTCGGGCAGAAATCCGAAGCTCAAGCCGATAGCATTCTCCAGCTCCAAGAGGTGGTAGTGCAGTCTAGACAAATCCTTGGTAGTAAGTTTCAGGCTCAGAACCGAACGGGGTCTGCTTATTACATCTCTCCGACTGAGATTAAGAAGCTAGGCTATACCGACATCAACCGAATGCTCAAATCCGTCCCCGGCGTCAATATGTACGAAGAGGACGGTTTCGGCTTGCGTCCTAATATCAGCCTTAGAGGTACCAAGGCCGAGCGTAGTGAACGTATTACAATCATGGAGGACGGCATCCTTGCTGCTCCAGCACCATATTCCTCTCCTGCGGCCTATTACTTCCCCAATGCTGCTCGCATGCATGCGGTGGAGGTACTCAAGGGGAGCAGCCAAGTACAGTATGGGCCATTCACTACAGGGGGAGCTATTAATATGGTTTCAACTCCTATCCCCGCTAAGCTAGACGCCAAACTCTCTTTCTCTTATGGGAGCTATGGTACACTCAAGGCACACGCTATGGTTGGTAATAGCCACCGCTACTACGGATATATGGTGGAGTACCTGCGTATGAAGTCTAATGGATTCAAACGCTACGCCGACAAACATGGCGAGGGGCTAGAGCGTAATGATATACTAGCTAAGTTTCGCGTAAATACAGATAATAGCTCGGGAGCGAACCATGCTGTAGAACTAAAATTCGGCTATGCCAATGAGCACTCGGACGAAACCTACGTCGGGCTAACAGAGCTAGACTTCCAGAAGACACCCTACCTCCGCTATGCAGGCTCAGCTGTGGATAACATCAAGACTAAGCACCAGCAATGGGTTGCGACTTATTTATTTAAGCTCCGCAACACTTTGCAAATTACAGCCAATGCCTACTACAACTACTTCCACCGAAACTGGTACAAGCTCAACGATATACGTGCAGGCGTTACCTCTGGCGAGATCCGCTCGCTCGAGTCTGTACTTGCCGAGCCCGAAATCAACTCAGCCTACTACGATATTCTCACAGGGCAAACCGACTACCTCGGCGCAGGGCTGATCGTCAGAGCCAATAACCGTAGCTACCACGCCTCCGGGCTACAAGCCAAGGCAGAGTACAAACAGCGTCTTGGGCAGGTATACACAACCCTCGAGACAGGTGTACGCTACCATGTAGATATGGAGGACCGCTATCAGTGGGACGATGCCTACTCAATGCAACAAGGGAAGATGCACCTATATCTGCCCGGTGTGCATGGTGCGCAGTCCAACCGCATTACCTCGGCTCGTGCCTTGGCGAGCCATCTACTCGCCAAGATTGCCTACAAGTCGCTCTCCGTAACCACAGGTCTACGCTACGAAGACATTGTCCTCAATCGTAATGATATGGGTAAGCGTGACCCACGCCGTACAGGTATGCGTCGCCATGAGCTAGGCAATACAGCACGGGTGCTTATCCCCAGTCTTGGGGCCAACCTCAAACTCCTCAGAGGTGCATCTATATTTATGGGCGTACACAAGGGTTTTGCTCCTCCGGGAGTGACCGACATACCACGCGTAGTGCCACACCGTAGCCTAATCCCCGAGGGCGGATTTCAGCAACAGAAACCAGAGGAGAGCGTCAATGTAGAGCTAGGGACTCGCTACGCCCTTGGCGACCTGCACGTCGAGCTCATTGGCTTCTACAACGATTACAGCAATATGCTCGGCAGTGATCTGGCCGCTGCTGGTGGTTTGGGGACGTTGGAGCAATTCAACATCGGTAAGGCTATTGTGCAGGGAGCGGAGTTTATGCTACGCTATCAGCCTCTACCCAAGAGCTGGAAGGTTCGGCTACCAATACAGCTTTCCTACACCTACACCGATACCGAGATGCGCAATGCTTTCGTAAGCAACTCATGGGGCAAGGTGGACATAGGCGACGAGATACCGTATATATATAAGCATGCAGTAAACGTACGCCTAGGGCTAGAGCATAAGTGGGGGGAGCTACACGTAAGTTGCCGCTACAATGCTGATATGCGTACCAAACCGGGGCAAGGGCCTATCGCCAAGCGTGACCTAATACCAGAGCACATCATCTGGGACGCCTCTGCTCAGATACATCTACATAGGCGTGTCAGCCTCACGGCTAACGCCATCAATCTGCTCAACACACCGTACCTGACCTCTAGACACCCCTCGGGGCTACGTCCGGGGCACCCCTTTGGTATGTATATGGGTATCAATGCTCGTCTATAATGCTGGCTCATGATTTAGGATAGAATATGAATAAATTGATATATACGCTACTACTCAGCCTCGTCTGTCTACTCAGCCCATTTGGCCTCTCGGCACAAGGGAAAGTACAAGTAACAGGTGAGGTCAAAGACGAGGGGGGACAGCCTCTGCCGGGCGTATCCGTGGTGGTGGTCGAGAGCAAGGTCGGGGTAAGCACCGATATGTCTGGGAGATTTAGCATCTCTGCCCAAATCGGGCAGAACCTGCGTGTTAGCTTCATCGGCATGAAGACACGCACAGTCAAGATTACTAAGAAGCATCTACACATACAGCTACGGGAAGATGCCAAGATGATCGACCAAGTGGTGGTCACTGGGTACCAAAAAGTCAAGAGCCGTGTCTACACTGGTTCGGCAACCTCCGTCAAGCTCCAAGAGATCAAACTAGAGGGGATTACCGATGTATCTCGTATGCTCGAGGGACGTGTCCCCGGCTTATCGATCCAAAATATATCGGGGAGCTTCGGCTCTGCACCACGCATCAACATACGTGGTGGTGCCTCTATCGTAGGTAATGTACAGCCTCTGTGGGTGATTGATGGTGCAGTCTACGAAGACTTAGTTTCACTCAGCCTAGACCAGCTCGCCTCGGGCGATGCGGTCACACTGATCAGCTCGGCTGTAGCAGGGCTCAACCCAGCAGATATCGAGGATATACAGGTGCTCAAAGACGCCTCCGCAACCTCGGTCTATGGTGCGAGAGCTCTCAATGGTGTGATTGTGGTATCGACCAAGAGCGGCAGGCGCAACGCCCCTACACGTGTCAATTATTCGTCCGAATACAGCTTCCGCCTCAAACCTAGGTATCAAGATTTTGACCTGCTCAACTCTCAAGAGACGATGTCGGTCTACCTAGAGATGCAGAAGAAAGGACACTTTGGTCTGCGTGAGTCGCTCTATGGGCGTAGATCGGGCGTATTCTACCAACTCTACAAACAGCTCTCTAGCCTAGACCCCAAGACGGGCGGCTATGCTCTGGAGAATACCCCGGAGGGCATCAAAGGATTCCTACGCCAACACGAGTATGCCAATACGGACTGGTTCTCCGAGCTCTTCACCTATAATCCTACGATGAGCCACAACGTAAGCCTATCGGGTGGATCGGAGCGCATGGCGGCACGTGCCTCTGTGGGCTACCTGCATGACGGTGGATGGACACTCGCCGATCAAGTCAAGCGCATAACAGCCAACCTCAAGACCGATTTCTTCCTCACCAAGGCTCTAACGGTTTCTCTTTCGGCGCAAGGAAACCTGCGTCAGCAGAAAGCCCCAGGGACAGTACCACAGAGGAAGAATGCTACGCTCGGTAGCTTCGAGCGAGATTTCGATATTAACCCCTTTGCCTATGCCCTCGGTACAAGCCGTACGCTACGCCCTCGCAACGAACATGGAGCGCTTGAGTACTACCGCAACAACTGGGCTCCCTTCAACATTCTGAACGAATACGCCTCCAACCGTATGGACATCGATGTGCTAGACTTCAAGCTACAAGGAGAGCTATCGTACAAGATTAGTGAGCAGCTAGAGGCCAAAGCACTCGTATCGGCTCGCAATGCTTCCACGAGCACAGCACATCAGATCCACGAAAGCTCCAACGTAGTACAGGCTTTCCGTGCCAATGAAACGCCTGATGTAGCTCGGGAGAACATCTACCTGCTACACCATCGAGATAACCCTCTGCTACAGCCAAGTATCGCCCTCACTCATGGTGGTATCTACAACAAGACCGAAACCAAACTCCGTAGCTATCTCGGGCGTATGGCTCTAGACTACAATGCTACTTTCGGCGAGCACGACATCAAGAGCTTTGCCTTCGTAGAGGTACGGTATGCAGATCGGAGCATCAACCCCTTCCAAGGATATGGTATCCAGTACGACAGAGGCAATCAGATCTTTAGCAATCCTCTTATATTCAAGAAACTCCTCGATGAGGGGAGTGCTTACTTCTCGCTCAATAGTCGCTACGAGCGAGGTGTTACGGCCTCGTGGAGCGGCACCTATGGCTATGCAGGTAAGTACATAGCCAATGCCGTATTCAACTATGAGGGCTCCAATACCGCTGGGCGTAGCTCTCGCTCCCGCTGGCTACCAACATGGAACGTGGGTGGTAAGTGGAATATAGACCACGAGGATCTGATTAAGAATAGAGAAAGCATCTCCAAGCTAGCCCTGCGTGCAAGCTATGGTCTGACGGCCAAGATGAATGAGCAGGCACTCAATTCTAGTGCAATCTTTGAGAATATCATACTTAATAGATTGGCGTTCGAGGACAGAGAGAATGCCCTACGGATCCGCCATTTGGAGAATAGAGATCTGAGCTGGGAGAAGATGTACGAGCTCAACATTGGGGTTGATGCAGGCTGGTTCAACAACCGCATCAGTACGACGCTCGACCTCTATCAGCGTAATGCGTTCGACCTCATCGACCTCGTAAGAACTTCCGGCGTAGGTGGCGAGTACTACAAGTATGCCAACTTTGGTGATATGCGCACTAGAGGTCTAGAGCTTGCCTTACATACGAAGAACATACTACTTGACGACTTCAGTTGGATCTCTAGCTTTACCCTAAGCTATATGCAGCAGGAGATTACTCGTCTGCTCAATACACCCAATACGTTTGATATGGTTTCGGGACGTGGCCGTGGCAATATCGAGGGTTATCCTAAGGGATCGCTCTTCTCCTTCAACTTCCAAGGACTAAGTGATCGAGGTCTACCAACCTTCGACTTTGGGCTCTATCCACAGAGCAACCACCCCTTCGCTCTGAGTACGGGAGCCGACTTCCTCGACACACAGTACTCCAAGAGCTATCTACTTTATCACGGGCCAATCGAGCCTAATCTGATTGGAGGACTGTCGAATACATTCCGATACAAAGGTTGGGAGCTAGGGCTCTTCGTGACGGCTCAAGCTGGCAATAAGATCCGCCTCAACCCAACCTACGACCCCGCTTTTGCAGACCTAAACGTCTTCTCTCGCGATTACTACGACCGCTGGCTGGTACAGGGCGAGGAATATAGGACAGACGTCCCCACACTACCCTCGGTGGATCTCATTCGGGAGGTGGGGCGTGAGAGCCTAGAGCGAGCCTACAATACCTACAACTTCTCTCAGGTCAAGGTGGCAGACGGTAGCTTCATCAGAATGAAGAATATCTCGTTGGCCTACACCCTACCTCAGAGCCTACTCAAATCTCTGCGCCTGCACTCGGCTGGTGTACGCCTGAACGTGACCAATCCGTTCTTGATCTACGCCGATCCCAAGCTCAAGGGGCAGGATCCTGAGTTCTACAAGTCTGGCGGTGTGGCTCTGCCGACGCCTAAGCAGTACACGCTCACACTCAACCTAGGGTTCTAAACAAAAAGCAAATCAACGATGATGACCAAGTATAGATGCCAAACGTTGCTACTTGCCTTAATGATGCTCCTCGGCTCGTGTGGCAAGTATCTAGATGTAACGCCCGACTCCTCCTTCGATGTGCCTATCGATAACGAGGATAAAATAGCGGAGCTACTGACGGGAGCTTATCCCGATGCAAGCTATTTCCCTTTCTTGGAAGCACGTACCGACAACGTAGGCGAGCGCACCTACGGCGAGCACTATCAGCTCAACGAGGCAATGTACTTCTGGGAGGACTATGACCAAGAGGATTTAGATACGCCACTGGCGTACTGGAATGCTTGCTACCGAGGTATCGCCCAGGCCAACAAAGCCTTGGAGCTTCTCAAAGGGTACCCCAAAACCGAGCGCATCAAAGCTCTGTATGCCGAGGCATTCCTGCTGAGAGCATACTTGCACTTCATGCTCGTCAATATCTGGGCAGAGCCGTATCGTGGAGCTGCTTCGGAGCAGGATCTAGGTATCCCCTACATCAAGCACCCAGAGAAGCACGCTCTAGTGAACTACAATCGAGGAACGGTAGCCGAAGTCTACCGACAGATCGAGGCGGATCTGCGGCTTGGGATCAGTCTAGTCAATGATACTTATTATAAGAAACCCAAGTATCACTTCAACAAAAAGGCTGCCTATGCCTTCGCCTCCCGCTTTTATTTGGTCAAGGGAGACTGGCAGCAGGTCGTAGCCTATGCCAACTATGTACTCGGAGCTACGCCCAAGACCGTGATTAGAGATTGGACTTCGTACGAGAAGGACTTCCGGTTCAACCGCACATCTCTACACAGACGCTACAACGCCACAAGCGAACCTAGTAACCTGCTCCTCACCACCACGGAGTCTAGATGGGCCAGAGATCTACGGACGCAGATCTACGGTACGACCCTCACGGAAATGAAGACGATCTACAACGGTAGGGGTATCCTAGGCTGTACCGACTACGAGAAGATGAATTTAGCTCTGGCATACGTTTTCGAGGGGTCTCCAGCACCTGTCAAGGAGGGTGTTTATACGGCTAAGTTCAATGAGCTAGCTCTTTTCGGTAGTACTGGCACTCGCCCTAGAGATCTCTATGTGACGAACATCTTGCTCACTACGGACGAAGTACTACTCAACCGCATCGAGGCCTACACAATGCTTGGTCAATATGATTTAGCTATCGACGACCTACTGACTCTGATGCAGACCAAATATCACATGACACCTCCTTGCTCCCGAGAGGCTTATACCAACTCTCAAGAGGGTATGTATGGCGAGATCACCCCTTTCTATGGCATATCTCGCAAACAGCTAGGTCTACTACGCATCGTTCTTGATTTCCGCCAGAAGGAGTTCCTACACGAGGCGCTACGCTGGTTCGACATCAGGCGCTTCCATATAGCCGTCAAACGCAACAGCAGGCACTCGCTCTATCGTCCTCTCGAGCGTGACGACTATCGCAAGGTGCTGCAGCTCCCTGCAGAAGCTATCCGCAGAGGCCTAGCACCTAATCCTCGCAATGAAGCCATCAATTAGTCATTAAGCAAAGAAGCCTATATAAATTATGAAGTCACTATATAGACTGTGGTCATCTAGCTTAGTCAGCCTTGCTATACTCTTACCATGCTCTTGCAGTAGGGAAAAGCTATCGGAGGAGAGCGTAGTGGAGAGCTACTTGCGCACACCTGCTCAGACAGAACTAGACGCTTGGATCACTCGCGAGTTCTCTCCCTACAACCTCCAAGTACATTACCGCTGGCAAAAAGAGAATCTCCCCTCGGGTAGCATCGCCATTCCGCCTAAAACGGATCGTGTGCAGCTGGTGCTCGAGGCCGTCAAGCAACTCTGCCTCGAGCTCTATCGCCTCGAGCGAGCTGGAGGTAAGGACTTTCTGCTAGGCAAGGGGATTATTCGCATCACTCTGCTCGGTGGTTACGAGCTAGATGCTACAGGCGTACTCATGCGTCTGTGGTATCCTCAGACTGCGAGCAATGAGCTATTCATCTTCGATACGAACACTTTCGACCCTACGGACCGCAAGTCGGTCTATCGTCTCATGCGTAGCGTACATCATCAATTCGCTAGACGTCTGATTGAGCACATTCCTTACGACCGAGACGCCTTCCTAGCCATCGGAGCCAAGGCTTATGGCTCTTTGGCTCTGCCTCCCTCGCCTAGAGAGGTCTACCGCCGTGTGGGGATGAGCGAGTATGCCCATAGACGAGGTTTCTACACGCTCTACTCGATGGCTTCGCCCGAGGATGAGTTTGCCGAGCTTATCAGTGTCTTCTTGCTCCACTCGGCCGTAGAGCTCAAGCGAGTGGAGGAGATTGCCGCTAGACCTATCTCCGACCAGCCGGGCGCCAATGAGGAGGCTCAAGAGGCTCTGCGCCTAATTAAGGAGAAGCGTGCCTTCGTAGAGCGTTACTTCAAGCAGCAGGTGGGCATTAGTCTTAGCCGTCTGCAGCTACTTAGCCTCAAGCAGCTGAATGCCTACTACACGCAGCATCAGTCTAAGTAAATCGTATACCCCAGTTATGTGTAAAATTCTTTTGACCATACTTGCTTTGGTTTTTCTCATTCCTAGCTGTCGAGAGGAGGCTGTCTTCCATCAGTCCCCCTCCGAGAGGACTCAGACACATCTAGAGAACTTCCACCGTACCCTCACTTCCGCTCCACACGGCTGGAAGCTGACTTACTTCCCACGTATCGACTCATTGCTTTTTCGCAACACGACACTACGTCTAGGCTGGACGGATATCGAACCCAACAAATACGGCTACGGAGGCTATACCATGTTGGTCAAGTTTAAGCCAGACAATAAACTAGAACTCAAGGTTGATCTAGATACTCCAACCGAGGCGCAGCCCTTGGTAGGTGAGTATAGTCTCAGCCTAGGCAGCAGCCTGCAACTAAGCTTCACGACCTATCTACCGATACATGACCTTGTGACCTCAGAGCTCTATGGGGTGTCGGACTTTGTCTATCGCTACACGGACTACAGAGGTAATATGATTCTGACCACTGGTGGAGCAGAGAGTAGTAACCGGCCGTACATTCTTCTATCCCCTCTGCCCGACGAAAAAAGCTGGCAGCAGGCAGCTATCCTCGCCCAAAACAATCGTAAGTTTTTCGAGGCGATGGCTAATCCCCAGATTTTGATTAGGAGAGGGGGGCGTGCTTTCTTCCATAGTGATGTTTCACTTAGGCATCCACATGGCGATACAACTCGTGAGCAAGAGCGTAACAGACGTCGTTACCACATATTCGTTGCCGATATAGATAAGTATTCTCATGTATTCAAAGGATATAACGCTATTGGTTCTGGCTATGTGGGCACAGAAACAGGGCTATCTTTCAGACCCGGATTTAGTTACGATGATAAGACTACGTTCTGCGACTTTGAGCGTCAAGGCAATAAGTTCGTTGCCGAGCTTGTGTCTGTCTACGACCCTCAGTTGATGAAGTTTCGGCTTGTAAGCAAACATCTCTTCCCCGACGGAGAGCCAACGAACTACACTGCCGAGATCATAGATACTCCACTCCCGTAAACTTAGAGATTGAAAATTGATGAATTACCTCAGATATATCATGGCTCTTGTGAGTATTGCCTCACTGCCTCTACTAAGCTCTTGTAGAGAGAAACCTCTACTAGAGGAAGACGAGGACTACAACAGGCTTTTCCCCTTCACGGGCATCAGCAAGCCCGACACTTCTTTTGAAGATATGACGGTGATGCCCTGTGACCCTAGCATGGCTCTCCATGCCTACAAGTATCCAGGCGTTGAGATTGCCGAAGATGCAAGAGAGTATGAGGTCACGATCAAGGCTCTCTTTACCCTGACAGACAAGAGGTCAAGCGCAAGCTACGTGTTACGCTACATCAGCGCCGACAAGCGACTTGTGACAGCTAGCTCTATCCCTAAGGACGACGTAGCCTCAGAAACTCTAGTGGCTAACGAAGAGTTTATCAAAACTTTTACTGTGCAATCGGGCTACCCTCTCTATCTAAGTGTCAATGGTGTGGCTCCTCGCGGATCGACCATCAGAGCGAGTATCACTGCTCGATCGGTGGACGGACTAGTCGCTGTCCCCAAACTCTCAATGGAGCAGTCACAGAATAAGGAGGGTCCCAACCCAATCCCTGCTCCCTACTGTGAGTACATCATTCTACCCTAACCCAAGACGGATGACTATGTATTTTGCATATCAACTACTCAAAAAGCTACTGATGAGCCTTGCTCTAGGTGCTACACTGATAGCTTGCCAACCCTCACCACTACAAACGGTGGAAACGGGCGAATTGCTACTGCCAGATCAAGACCCCAAGTATAGGTTTACACGCAACCAAGAGAGTAGTGTAGACACGCAAGAGCCAGATCTGCTACGTAGCACACTCAATGAGCTACATGAGCGCTTCCTTGATCAAGCTCAAATCCGCAATCAGGAGCTGATGAATACAGCTCAGCAAATGTTTGACCTAGGCCTCTATGGCTACGCTCCTAAGACTTATATCGCACAATCACAGATGCACCAAGAGCATAGGGATCAAATACTCGCCGATTTGAACGCTCTGATCGAGATCTCGGCCAAGTTATCGGGCCTTGGTGCACCCAACCCCTCCCAACACCGCAGGCGAGAGGCCGCACCCATGATCTCGGGCTTCGTCGATGGGGCTCTCGGAGGCAAACTTGTTTTCGTTGATGAACGTGGGCTTGTGGTAGCTCGTGCTTTCGCTAGTGCTATACTAGGGGCAATCAACCTAGACCAAATACTCAACGTACATCTCGATGACCGTGTCGTACAGAGCCGAGAACTGGAGCGTGACCACGAGAATCAAGTTCTCATTAAAGGGAATAACTACACCGCTCTAGAGCATCACTGGGATCTGGCTTATGGTTACTATCTACAGGGATTGCGTGCGCTTGCTCTTAGCGATGGCATACAAGCCCTGCGTGGTACGGCTCGTCGCTTGGATTTGGCATTTACGCTGGGGCGTATCGACATCAACTACCATCTTTATGATATGCTTCCACGGCATGTACAGACGATTCGCCAAGAGCTCAAGCACGTTTGGCTTACCCGTCTTGAGTATCTTCTGGTTGGGGGGAATACACTTGCCAACCTCGGCGAAACGCCCACATTAGCTTTCTCAATGCTCTCGCAGGCATACGGTATGATCTACGCCTTGCAGTTCTTGCGCTCTCCCGAGGGCAAACCTTACTTTACCTATCAAGAAGTCAAGGAGCTGCAAGCTCAACTAGTGGGAAACAAGGGACTGTGGGACTATAAACGTCTTAGAGGTGATGGCACTGAAATGGGCGACTTACATAGAATTGTCCAAATGATCAAGACTAGACTTAATACAAGATAAATCTCTTACAACTATCAACTAAAAACTAGATCAATGAAAAAAATTGCTTTGGCTCTGGCTCTCGCAGGGCTATTGACTCCTAAATCTCTTTGGGGTCAAGCAGACAAACAGAATCTGTGGTACAACCCCGGATTTGAGATAAAAGATGAGTATCGTGGTGAACCAATCTACGACCGCTGGTCATTTAATGGGCAGCCGATTACCAACTTTAACTTCAACACAGAGAAGCCTCACTCAGGCGCAAATAGCTTGAAGCTCTTCCCTACAGCTAAGGGAGCTCTATCTATATATGACGCCGATTGGGATTTGCTACAGCGTTATCCAGCCAAGAATGGAGATGTCTTTACTCTGAGCTACTGGCATCGAGGCAGTCTTAATGTTGATGCCCTAGAAGTAACAATACGTGCCTACAGCGCCAAGGATAAGTACTCGCCTATTCTCGAGAAGACGATTGCTGGCTCCAAGGTTCTGACTCAACAAGACTGGGCGAAGAAGACCGTAGCGATACGTATTGACAATGCGGATCGCAAGGCCGACATGCAAGATCAAGAGATTGCTTTCTTCGAGATTTCGCTTGAAATGCCTTTCGTTTTCAACTCCGATAAGGTCATCTACCTCGACGACTTTGAACTCATTGAGGGTGCACCCGAACCAGAGGTTAAGCTAGAGGCTCCTGCGGTGATCAATACTGCCGCTTTTGAACGGGAGATCGAACTCTCTTGGCAGGCAGATACCGACAAGCAAGTAACATGGGAGGTCGTAGTAGGCGACCAAACATTCCCTGTGAGCCAGCCAAACTATATTCTAACAGGCCTAGAGCCTCGCAAGGACTACACGATCAAGGTTTGCTCTGTGAAGGGACAGCATAAGTCTGCCTACAAGGAGATTAAAACCTCTACCAGCCTAATTCTCAAGAATGAAGACGACGAAACACGCCTGCCCTATCTGCGCACACTCAACTCTGCAGGTACAGCAAGCCAGACAATCAATCTCTTCTACTCCGACCTATATCGAGCCAAGGAGGCTAAGTTCACGTACTGGATCAATGGTAAGGAGGTAAAGCCAGAGGGGTACAAGCTTACCTTCCCACACAAGGGCGAGAACCAAGAGCTCAAGATCAGAATCGAAGAGGCCCCCTCACAGATCTGGGAGCTCACCTACATTCTAGAAATCATCTAACATAAGCAATAGACAAGATACAATATGAAACGTATATTTTTAGCTCTAGCCCTACTAAGCCTAGGAGTTTCCTCATGCAAAGAAAAGGACGCACCAGTAGAGCAAGTCGCAGAAATTAAGATTGGAGATAGCGACCTCAAGGAAGTTGTCTTGGACAAGGGGACGCATCGTGACATTCTCCTCTCTGGAGGTAATGGTAAGTTCTCGGCTACGGTCAAGAATTCTAAAATTCTAGAGGCCAAGATTGATGGCGGATACCTCAAACTCAAAGGGCTTGCCTATGGAGAAACGGTAGTACTGCTCCGCTCACATGACAAACAAAAGACCTTAACCGTTAAGGTAGAGCGAGCCGAGATCAGCCTTACCGACACTGAGGTAACGCTCTATCCTAGTCAGGAAAGACAAGATATCAAGGTCATCGGAGGTGGTGACGATGCTATCGTAGAGGCCGAGAACCCAGAGATGGCTATTACGTACGAGTGGGACGCCAAGACTAGCAAGCTAAAACTAAGAGCTAACCACGAGGGAGAGGCTAAGCTTATCTTCCGCTCACAAGATAATAAGCCTGCCAAGGAACTCAAGATCATCGTCAAAGCAGACAATAATGTATCCGATCAGATCGGCTTCTATGGCACAACGAGCAAGACACTCAGACCATACTTCAGTACTTTGCTACATGCCTACAGACCGGGCAAGATGATTTGGATATCAGCTTCACCACGTATGAGCCGAGATCAGACACGTATTCTGATGGTGCCTCTAAAATCACCAGAGAAAGGACGCAAAATAGAGAAGTCGAAGATTACCTTCATCAACGTTGATGACTCTAAGTTCCCCTCGGGCGAATATGATCTCATCGTAGAAGAGGTAGTGCCAGCCAAAGGACTAGTTACACTACGTGGGCAGGGCTTCAAACTCGTTGTCCCATATGACAAGTAGCGAGAGCCTAAAGACTATGGGGCTGTGGACAAATTCGTTTTTGCCACAGCCCCTTCTCTTTGTTTTGATTCTAGATTTGTTGCAAGATCAAGGTTAAAACCTTATCGAAGCACCCTATAGTGGGTGCAAAAGCACCTATTATTGTATGCATTCGCACCCAGTATAAGGTGCAACACGATGCTTCCCCATTTTGAAAAATGGCGTTAGAAGAAACTCAATCTATGGGCTCAAGCCAATGATGAGCTAAGTTGCAAACAACATTGCAAATTAACCCCTAAGAAACCGTCCTTCTAGCACAAGCGCTCAAAGCCTACCCCTCGTAGCCTAGCGACTCTTGGCGCAAGGCCTCGTAGATAATAATACCTGCCGCCACAGACACATTGAGCGAACCGATTGCGCCAACCTGTGGGATACGTACTAAGCTATCCGATAGGCGAATCGTCTCGTCGCTCGCTCCATGTTCCTCACTACCCATCACAATAGCAATGGGTGGAGTCAGTGCCTCTTGAGTATAGAGTGTAGAAGCCTTTTCCGATGCCGTTACGACCTTGATACCGCTATCCTTGAGTAACCGAATAGCCGAGGGGATAGAGCTAACACGACATACGGGCAAACGATGTAGCGCTCCCGCAGAGGTCTTGACGGCATCTCCCGTGACGCTAACGCTCCCTCGCTCGGGTATGATGATCGCATCGACACCAGCACACTCGGCCGAACGTGCGATAGCCCCGAAGTTGCGCACATCAGTGACTCCATCTAGCAGGACAAAGAATGGTACACGTCCCTCCTCATAGATCATAGGGATAAGTGCCTCTAGAGAGGTGTACTCGATCTCGGCCAAGAAAGCCAGTACCCCCTGATGATTGCGCTGGGTAATACGATCGAGTTTCTCCACTGGGACAATCTGCACTGGGATAGTGCGTTCACGAGCAATGGAGGTAATGCGCTGGGTTTCCTCAGTCTTGAGGCCACGCTTGATGAAGATTTTGTCGATCTCTCGACCAGCCTCTAGAGCCTCGAGTAGAGGATGAAGACCAAAGATTAATTTATTCTGTTTCATTTATTCGTTCGCTCTTGTGCTTGCTTTAGCAGTGCTGCCGCAGCTGCACGGGTAATGTCGTTGAGGTTGTTGCCACTCTGCATACGTGCGATCTCGTCGATACGATCCGCTAGAGCAAGTAAGCGAATATGGCTGCGTGTGACGTCTGTCTGGTGATCCTTGTAGATAAAATAGTGCTGAGTACCCGAGGCTGCGATTTGAGGCAGATGCGTCACCGCCATGACCTGCATGCTGCGGCCCATACTCTGCAATATCGCTCCGATACGGTCGGCAATATCGCCAGAAACCCCCGTATCAATCTCATCAAAAATAATCGTCGGCAGACTACGCCTGTCGGCTATCAGAGCCTTGATGCAGAGCATCAGACGAGAGATCTCGCCACCAGAGGCAATATGTGCCACGGGTTCGGGCTTAATCTCCTTGTTGGCGGAGAATAGGAAGGTTACTTGATCTAGCCCCGTGGTCGTAAGCGTCGCGCCTCGCTCTACAAGTATGTTGAGGCGCACGTAGGGCATACCTAGCTCGTGAAGCCCAGCGATAAGTGCCTGCTCCACCTCCCTTGCGGCCTCTTCTCTTCTTTGATGTAGCAGTTCGGCCATCTCAAGTGCCAGATCGTGGCTCTTAGCTACCGAGGCCTCTAGCTCGGCGATACGCTCGTCCGAGGAGCTAATCGCCTCTAGTTCGGTAGCAATACGTTCTTTGATGTTGAGAAGCTCATTGGTCGAGCCGACACCATGCTTGAGCAGAAGCCCATTGAGCAAATCTAGACGCTCGGTAATAGCATTAAGACGTTGCGGATCGTACTCGATCCCTTCCATACTTGCATCTAACGTATGCATCAGGTCCCCCAGCTCGACCTTGGCACTGGTGAGTCGCTCGTGTAGCTCCTCTGCCTCGGGGTAGTACTTGCGGATAGACTGTACTGCATCTAGGGCTATAGCTATGGCCTGCATGGCGCCCCGCTCATCGTCCTCTAGAGCAGAGTATGCTCTAGAAAGCCCTGTCTTGATGTCAAGAGCATGGCTCAGGCGTTGCTCCTCCTCCTCCAGCCCTTGTAGCTCATTGGGCTGGAGCTCGGCTGCCTCTAGCTGATTGTACTGAAACTGCAGGTAGTCCTGCTCTTTGAGTAGTTCGTTGGCAGAGGCACGTGCCTCTGCGAGTGCCTTGCTATGGGTCTTGTAGCTCAAGTAATGCGTCTGATAAGCCTCGAGCTCGGCCTTATTTTGTCCATACAGATCAAGGACGGAGAGCTGAAACTGAGCATCGCCTAAGAGCAAGTTCTTGTGCTGCGAATGTATATCAATAAGATATTCGCTCAGGCGCTTGAGCAGTGCTAGTGAGGCTGGTGTATCATTGACGAAGGAGCGGCTCTTGCCCTTGGCCGAGATCTCTCGGCGAATGATGCACTCATTGGGATCGAAGTCGATGTCTTCGTCTGCCAAGATCTGCCCGACGGTTTCGTCCATGGCGTCGAAATGCGCCTCGATCATGCAGCGCTCGGCTCCAGGGCGGATAGAAGAGCTGTCGGCTCTCTGCCCCATGAGCAGACCAATGGCCCCGAGGATAATACTTTTGCCTGCACCTGTCTCGCCCGTAATGACGCTAAAGCCGGGATAGAAGTCTATTTCAAGGCTGTCAATGAGGACGAAGTTGCGAATAATGAGTTTCTGTAACATAGAGAGTATAGCGTAGGGACGCTTGGGTTAGTTCTTGAGCTTGTCCCAAGAGTCTGTACGTGTAGGGAATATGGTGGAGAGTAGCTCTCGTACCTGTCGGCGTTCCTCGGTTGGCGCTGGCTCGTAGATATTGACGAGTTCGTCCACCTTGGCTGTTTCCATTAAGGAGATCAGCGGGGAGCGAAACTGCTCACGCTGGAAAGCCTTGAGCGCCTCGAGTTGCTCCAGTAGCACGGCTCGCCCCGAGCTGATCTTGCTCTCCAGTATGTCTAGCCCTAAGCGGTGGTAGCGATACCACATGAGCCGAAAATCATTGGCGGCACCTGTGGTCAGCGCTGCCGCTAGAGAGCCTCGATTGTCGTCAGACTCAAAAGACTTCCAGCCACTCCAGTCGGGCTGAGTGCTCGCCGTAGTGACCAGCAGGCTTATGATGTCTTTGACGTAGTCGCCACCTAGAGGAGAGAAACTATCTAGATCCATTGCGATGATGTAGAGGGCATGGAAGACAAAAACAGCCACGAGGTTGTTGTTTAGGTTCTGCAGATTGTACTCAAGCGGCTGGCCTGCCGTGTACTCAAAACCTATCGCCTTGTCCCGATAGACATAGGTCGTAGTGGTATAGTTGGTGTTATAGACAGTGCGGCTAGCCGTGATGCTCAGCTCGGCTTGATAGCGATCGCTGTCTTTGGCCTCGGTGATTTTGAGTGCAAAGGAGCATGGGATACGCTCTGCGGGAGCATAGTTGAGTCCTGTGAAGCGCTGATTGTTCAGCAGATCCGTTAGCTGACGCTCTAGCGCCTCAAACTGGCTTCTCTCTACTGCCCCCAGAGCCTCGGTAGAGATACGCACCGTCGCCCTGAGCTCCTGAGCCAGCAGCTCCCGTGGAGCGAGCAGGCCTACCAGCATGACCAGCCAACCAAACCAATAACGACTACACCTCATCTCCCTAGATCCTTGTATTGATGAACTGAATGATATCTCGTGCTGCCTCCTCCTTGCTTACCAGCGTACCGACAAAGCACTCGCCCGACTGGGAGAAGATGCTGATCTTATTGGTCGCATGCCCAAAGCCAGCCCCTCTGTCGGCAAGTGAGTTGAGGACTACTGCGTCCATACCCTTGGCCTGCATCTTGCGCATGGCCTCCGCCTCCCCACTATTACTCTCGAGAGCGAAGCACACGAAAGTCTGCTCCTTGCGCTTAATCTGCCCCATAGTGGCTGCTATATCTGGATTGCGGACAAGTCTGAGAGTCATCTCATCGCTCTGCTCTCGCTTGAGTTTCTCGGTATGTTGCTCTGCTGGGCGATAGTCTGCCACAGCGGCTGCGAAGATGGCGATGTCTGCCTTGTCAATCCTACTCTGCGTAGCCTCTAGCATCTCCAGAGCAGAGGTCACATGTATCGTCTGCACCCCTCGGCCTGCTCTAAGGCTCGTGGGGCCAAGTATCAGATCTACCTCAGCGCCTAGGCGAGCATATTCGTCCGCTAGAGCGATGCCCATGCGCCCCGTGGAGTGATTGCCGATGAAACGAACGGGATCTACCGCCTCGTGGGTTGGCCCTGCCGTGATGAGCACACGCCTACCAGCCATCGGTGCTTCCCTAGCGAAGTAGTCCTCTAGAGCCTCTACAATCTGCTCGGGCTCCTGCATGCGTCCCTTACCCTCCAGATGACTGGCCAAAAAACCAGAGCCCGGCTCGATGATGATATTACCCCGGCTCTGTAGTAGTGCTAGATTGTCGTGCGTGGAGGCATGGGCATACATATCCAAGTCCATCGCTGGTGCGACGAAAACAGGAGCTTTCATCGACAAGTAAGTAGTCAGGAGCATATTATCCGCCACTCCATGTGCCATCTTGCCGATGGTCGAGGCCGTCGCTGGGGCAATAAGCATAGCATCTGCCCAGAGGCCTATGTCCACATGGCTATTCCACGTGCCATCTCGGCCAGAGAAGAACTCACTGATGACAGGCTTGGAAGTCAGGGCCGATAATGTGATGGGGGTAATAAACTCTTTGCCTGCTGGGGTAATGACGATCTGCACCTCTGCACCTCGTTTGATGAGCAGACGTGTGAGCACCGCTGCCTTGTAGGCTGCGATGCTCCCCGTGATGCCCAGCACAATATGTTTGCCTTGTAGCATTGTCATGATGCGAATACTGATATCTAAGTGGCGGTGTACGAGCATGCGCCCCTCGACTCCATACCTGGGACTTGCTCATCGTATACGAAGAGCTGGCAGGGCTGCACATGCACCGATCTATCCACGCCTACTCTGTCTAGAGTTGTAGAGCCAACTTGGCCCGTGTAAAGCAATTTTTGGTATCGAGCGTGAAGTCCGCTCCCATAACCCAAGCGTAGTAGCCGGGGGCTTTGGCGAGCACATCGGCCAGCAGACGCCCACGATACTTACCGAAGTTGATCACCTCCTTGCCGTGCTCGTTGTAGATAAGCATACCGGCAAAGTCCACATTGTTGTTATAGCGAGAGATCTCTGCCAGAGCCTCCATATCGTTGGTTAGCTCCTCTGGGTAGCGATCTAGCTGAGCCATGAGCACCTCGTAGGTGGCACGTGTATCCGCCTCGGCAGAGTGGGCCCCCACGAGTGTCTTGCCACAATAGAAGCGATAGGCGGCCTCTAGGTTGCGGCGCTCCATCTTGTGGTAGATAGTCTGCACATCAATGAGTTTGCGGCGAGAGAGATCTACCTGCACGCCTGCACGCAGTAGCTCCTCGACTAGCATCGGCACATCGAACCGAATGGAGTTGAAGCCGATGATATCGCACCCCTCGATCCACTGATAGAGGCTTTTGGCCACTTGATCGAAAGTAGGGCAGTCCTGCACGTCCTCGTCTGTGATGCCGTGCACGGCTGTACTCTCGGGGGGGATTGGTCTGCCGGGATTGATGCGACGCGTCTTGGTTTCCTCCAAGCCGTCTGGGTGTACCTTGAGGATAGAGATCTCGATGATGCGGTCGTGTACCAAGCTGACCCCAGTAGTCTCAAGGTCAAATACTACTGCGGGATTTTTGAGGTTGAGCTTCATGCTTGTCTTGGGCTACTCGCCAATCAGTTTAAGTGGGATAATGAGGCTGAGCGTCTCTTCGCCCTCTTCCTCCTGATTGGGAGTAATGATGCCTGCTCGGGTCTGGTCGGCTATGGCTATGGTAACCTGCTCGGTCTTGAGCCCCTGCAAGATGACTTGTAGCATATCGAAGTCGAAAGCAATACGCAGGCGAGTCTGGCCAGCATCGCTCTGGCAGAGAATAAACTCCTCGGCTGCTGCAGAGAGATCGAGGTCGTTGGCCGTGATGCGTATCTTATCGTCCTGTATCTCAAAGAGGATAAGGCGACTGGCCTTGTTGGAGAATAGCGATACACGCTTGGCTGCATAGAGCAAGGCGTCCTTGTCCACAACGATGTGGTAGGGGCTGGAGGGTGGTATCACCGAGTTGTAGTTGGGGTAGCGGCCATCGAGCAGTCTGGCCGTCAGGGTGTACTGCTCCATATTGAGCTGAATATGCTTGCCATCGTAGGCTATCTGTACATCGCCGCTCTCCTTGGGCAGTAGCGTACGCACCAGTAGCTGGCAGATCTTGGCAGGCAGGCAGAGGCTAGACACCTCGGCAGTCTTGACCTTGTAGTCGGTACGGCGTACCAAGATGCGTCCGTCCGAGGCAACATATACCAAGCGGTCCTCTAGGAAGTCGAGCAGTACCCCCGTCATGATAGGCCTACGCTCGTCGGCGCTTGCGGCCAGCATGGTAGCCTCTAGACCAGAGAGCAGGCTACTGGCAGGCAGAGTTGCCTGCTGCAAGTCACTCGTCAGCTCTAGGGCTGCGGGATAGGTGTCGGCAGATGAAGCGAGGAAGCTAAACTGGCCATTGCTATAATGTATTTTAGCTTGGTAGCTCTCCTCGTCTACATCTAGGACGATGGGCTGATCGGGGAGCTCGTTGATAGCCCCGATGAGCGTCTGATTGGGTACAGTGAAACAACCTGCCCCTCCCTCGTTCTGCACTGGCAGCTGTGAGGATATACGGCTATTGACATCGGCTGCGGTCAGGGTAAGCAGATTACCCTCTAGCTCGAAGAGGATATTGCCCAAGACGGGCACTGTGGTCATACTCTTGGGGTTAATCACCTTAGAGACGGTCTGTAGGTGTTGTTTGAGTTCGCCACTGGTTACTGAGAACTTCATATATAGCTCCTTTTCTTATTTATTGATGTATTGCTCACAAATATACGGATTATTCAGCAGAGTGCCGATTGGCTCTTAGCTCATGGCGGCATAGCCCCCTGATGCCATTTGCTAGAAAACAAGCAACTTCCGTCTAGGAGAGCCCCGATGAGCTAATCTCCCTGCTACAAGCCATGAGAAATGGGCCTTGGGCAAGGTAGTTAGTTATGCCTAGCAAACATGACCGACCTTGTGTGTTCGTTCTCTATTTTTGAGACTATTGCGCAATGAACCCCTTCGCTGCTTCAGTTCTCTAGAGTCATTTTTTGCTACTTGAGGCAGTGTTTTTCAACTTGGGTATCCTCCC
>NZ_JRAR01000013.1:0-118212 GCF_000768935.1 Porphyromonas sp. COT-290 OH860
CATGTCAATACAGTTAATTACATATTAAAGATAGTAATAATCAGAGATATATACGACGTTTCTAGCCCAAAAGAGGCAAAATGCCGTGCAACGGTCTCTTTGGGATATACAGGCCGATTGAGGGAAGATAGGAGCGGCTAGTGCGCCAAATCTTGCTTATCTTTGCATAATAGCAATTTAATCAAACAAGATGCGCCCCGAAGATATACTCCCCCCAAGCGAACAAGAAGACCTATCTCCTCTCAACACGGTAGAAGCAGAAGCTCCCACAGATCAGCCATCGGAGTTCGGTGTGCCAGCCGATGAATCCTTGCCCGAGGTTGTTCCCGAGTATAAGCCAGAGCTCAGCTATCTGAGCCGAATGTATAGAACTTGGTTTCTCGACTATGCCTCGTATGTGATCCTAGAGAGGGCCGTGCCGCATATAGATGACGGACTCAAACCCGTGCAGCGACGGATCCTACACAATATGCGTGTGCTGGATAATGGCAAGCTGATCAAGGTGCAGAATATCGCTGGGACGACGATGAAGTATCACCCACACGGCGATGCCTCTATCAACGATGCACTTGTTCAGTTGGGGCAAAAGGGCTATCTGATAGACACCCAAGGCAACTGGGGGAACATCCTTACGGGGGACTCGGCAGCTGCTGGTCGATATATCGAGGCGAAGTTATCGGCATTTGCTCTGGAATCCGTATTCGGCGAACGCATCACGCAGTGGAAGAAAACCTATGATGGTACGACTGACGAGCCCGTTGCCCTGCCAGTACGTTTCCCGCTCCTGCTTGCTCAGGGCGCAGAGGGGATTGCCGTAGGGCTTTCGTCCAAGATCTTGCCCCACAACTTCGTTGAGCTGTGTCAGGCGGCTTGTGCCTATCTCAAGGGCGAACCCTTTGCACTATATCCGGACTTCCCCACTGGAGGGCTGGTTGATGTGGTACGCTACAATGATGGCGAGCGTGGGGGATCGCTCAAGAGCCGTGCTAAGATTGAGAAAATAGATAGCCGTACCCTTTCCATATCGGAGTTGCCTGCAGGTAAGACTACAACATCGCTTATTGAGAGCATTCTCAAGGCTGTGGAGAAAGGTAAGATACGCATCAAGCGTGTCGATGATATGACGGCAGCGACGACCGATATACGTATTACTCTAGCAGCAGGCGTTTCTTCGGATAAGGCAATTGACGCACTCTATGCGTTCACCGACTGTGAACTGAGCATCTCCCCAAACTGCTGTGTGATCTACGACGACAAGCCGCTCTTTACCAACGTCAGCGAGCTGCTGCGATACGGCGTGGAGCGCACGAAGAAGCTCTTCGATATGGAACTCAGAATGAGGCTCAGCGAGCGAGAGGAGCAGTATCTCTCTGCCTCGCTTGAGCGCATATTCATCGAGGAACGTATCTATAAGGATCGAGAATTTGAAGAGGCGAGTAGTGAGCTAGCAGCCTTGGAGCACATTGATCGAAGGATTGAACCATTCAAAGCTCAGTTTATCCGCCCTGTCGAACAGGACGACCTCAAACGCCTCCTAGAAATTAGAATGGCACGTATCCTGCGCTTCAATCTCCCCAAGCACGAGGCGCAGATGCTCGAGATACAGCAGGACATAGAGCGCATCAAGCACGATATCAAACATATCACAGACTATTGTATCCGTTGGTATGAACACCTTGAGGCTCGCTATGGTGCTGCCTATCCTAGGCGAACTAAGATTATGAACTTCGGCTCGATAGAGGTCGTCAAAGTTGCCGAGCTGGACAGCAAGCTCTACATCAATCGTTCAGAGGGCTTCGTTGGTACAGGGCTCAAGGACGGAGAGTTTGTGGCCAACTGTTCGGAGCTAGACGACATCGTGATGTTCTTTCGATCGGGTAAATACATGGTCTTCAAGGTAGAGGACAAGCGATTTTATGGTAGGGAGGAAGTCGTACACGTGGCTCGATTCTTACGTGGCGATGATCGTACCATATATAATGTCGTCTACAAAGATGGGGCTACCGGAGCGAGCTATGCCAAGCGCTTTGCCCTCTCGGGCATTATACGAGAGAAGATCTACGATCTTACTCGTGGGGGTGATAAGTCCCGCATTCTCTATTTCTCGGCTAATAGCAATGGAGAGGCGGAGAAGATTACCATTAAGCTCAAGATGCATAGCCGCAAGCAGAGGCTTTTCGAGTTTGAGCGTGACTTCAGCGATATCGCAATCAAAGGCAAGGGGGCTGTGGGTATTTTGGTAACTAAGGCCGAGGTTAGTGGCATCAAGCTGCATAGCAAAGGTTTCTCTACTCTAGGAGGACGGGAAGTATGGTTCGATCGTGATGTGATGCGGCTAAACTATAACGGCCAAGGAGAGCGATTGGGAGAGTTCGATGCCCGAGATCGCATTCTCGTTATCTTGGAGAGTGGTGAATGCTATACCACAGACTTTAGTGATACAAATCACTTCGAGGAGGGGATTATCAAACTAGAGAAGCATGACGAGCGCAAGCTCTGGACAGCTGTCTATTGGGACGCTGAGCAAGGATATCCATACATCAAGCGATTCCCCATAGAGCACGAGCAGAAGCGAGAGCAGATCCTAGGAGATAATCCACAGAATAGATTGATACTCCTAACAGATACCTATTATCCACGCCTACAGATTTCTCGAGATGAGCAACCAGAGGAGGGAAAATCAAGTGAGGTAGATGTGGAGAGTTTTGCAATGGTCAAAAGTATCAGAGCAAGAGGCAAACGCCTAGCTACCTATCCGCTTGGCTACATTGAAGAGTTGCCAGCTCTTAAGGAAAGCCCTCTGCAGATGCAGAATGAGGCGCAGGCCTCTCGATACGAAGACAGTGACGATGATGGCCACTACGAACAAGGATTATTTGATGGTGAAGATGAAGCTACAGAAGCTTAGTATTTGCTTGGCATTGTTGCTTGCGATTGGTTCGTCGGCCGAGGCGCAAATCAAGCAACTAGCCTCCGAGCTTTTGTCTCGTGAGCCTAGGCTGACTAGCTACAACTTGCAGCAGCGTAGCTATTACATAGGTGTAGGAGGGCTATTGCTCGAAGATAGGTATCTCTCTCCGCTGCGCTACGGAGGCTATACACTCAGCTATCTAGCAGAGAGAATGCGCTATGGATATCGCAAGGATAGTTTGGTTCGAGAGAGAGAGCTACTTCCCTCTTGGTGGCCTACGACCTCTCGTGTTGCCGATACTAGATGGCTACACCATTCGGTTGTGGCTCTCGACTATGGACAAACCCTCAATCCGGCCAATAATGCTTCCATTAGGCGGCTACAGCTTCGTCTAGAGCGTAGCCTGATGTGTCGCCTTGGCTCAGGTGTTTGGGGGCGATTGTATGTAGGTGCTGGTGTAACGGGTGGTCTAGGAACACTGTACAGCTCTCGTAATGGCAATAATCCCGCAACTGCCAAAGTGGATCTAGCACTCACGGCCAATGTACACTATGGGTACCAACTTCCATGGCGACGCTTCCCTGCAAGAGTTCGTTTGTCTAGCCGCATGGATCTCCTTGGGACTGCTTTTGCTCAAGAGTTTGGAGAGAACTATTATGAACTCTACGAGAGAGAGCACAGACAAACGCTCGATCGCTTCCGTCTGATTCATCTAGGCAATACACTTGCTCATCAATTTCGCCTCGCAATTGACATCCCTGTTTGGGACTACGGACACCTCTCTCTCGGATATCGTGCTCAAGTCCGCCAGTGGACGCTCAACCATACCTACAATAGTCAGATAGACCATACCTTTTACTTTGGCGTTACGACCTATATTAAGCCTATGGGAGGGCGCAGATTACTTACGGACGAACGCTCCTTGATCCCCCTGTAATGATGAAAGCTAAGATAATTGCCAGCCTACTGATCGGACTGCTTGTGTTTAGTGGGTGCTCTGTGAGAGAAGACTTCTCAGCAGATCCGCTACATAACTACAATGTTTTGTGGGAAACGCTCGACAAGCATTACTCTTTCTTCGACCTCAAGCTCCCCAAAGATTCATCGTGGCGAGATATGTACCACAAGCATTTGCCCAAGATCCGTAGAGGCATGACCAATGATTCGCTTTTCTTGGTAATGACGGAACTAATGTCCGAGCTCAAGGACGGGCATGTCAATCTGATTACTCCCTTCGACTACGGACGTTACTGGAATTGGCAAACCGACTATCCGAGCAACTTCTCCTCCGATCTCGTTAGCCGCTACCTTGGGGATAAGTATCGCATCGCTGGTGGGCTGCGATACTCCATGATCGAGCACAATGATCACGTTCACGACAGCATCGGTTATCTGCGATTCTCTAGTTTTGCCTCTTCGCTGAGTTCGAGTAATCTCAATGCTTCTCTAAGTCGTCTGAGTAAGTGTCGTGCGCTGATTGTCGATATCAGAAGCAATGGAGGGGGCAATGTGTCTACGAGTGATCTATTCGCCCGCTATTTTATGAGAGAGGCTCGAACTGTCGGTACCACACGGCACAAAATCGGCCCCGGACATCAAGATTTTTCGTCACCCACTCCCATTCATCTCGCCCCTCTGCAGTCTGGAGTAGTGTGGCTAAAGCCAGTAGTGCTCCTGACGAACCGAGGTGTATATAGTGCTGCGAATGATTTTACGCTCAAGATGAAGGGGCTACCACTGGTTACGGTCGTAGGCGATCGCACGGGTGGCGGAGGAGGCTTGCCGATGTCTAGTGAGCTACCCAATGGTTGGGGTATTCGTTTCTCCTCGACCCAGACGTTTGATATGGAGGGTAATAATATAGAGCTAGGCATTGCTCCGGACTATCAAGTCGCTCTGCGAAGAGAGGATATAGCCCAAGGTCGTGATACGATGATCGAGTATGCGATCGACTATATCAATGAGCGCTATAAAGAGTTTAGGAAAACGAAGAAGTGGCGTAAATAGCTGTTTTACAAGAAATCCAAAATCATTTGCTGCTTCGGCAGGGATATTTTTGTGTAACTTTGTTACGTAGTAAACAGATCTGAGGCTATTGTCCTTAGACATAAGTGTTAATTTAATACAAGATACGAATGATGAAAACTTTATTCACAGGTTATAGGTATTTAGTAGCCCTAGGTGTTGCCTTATTGGCCTCCTCTCAGCTGGCGGCTCAAGGTGATATCAAGTTGAATATCGACCCCAAAGAAGAGCACGTTACGCTCCAAATAGCCAAGATAGAAGGTAATAATATCCGCATCTCTGGTGTTCAGGAGGCGTATAATGGAGCAGGTAGGTACACAGGGACTAAAGGCCAGCCTATCTTGATCGGTGGAGATATTGTAGAGCTTCATATCGAGAACTCCAATATCTTCTCTGTCGAAATCACGGGGGATCAACGTCTGCTCAAGAAGCTGCGCCTTATTGATGCAGGTTTGCAGAAGTTTGATTTCTCGGGAGCTCTCAATCTGGAAGAAATAGACCTGACGACGCCCAATGTTTTTAGGTCACGCCCCGAGGAGCGTATCTTCGACTTCTCTATGCTGTCCAAGCTGAAGGTCCTAGTACTGGGCAAGCGTCCAGTACAGATGCAAGATAATGGCCTAAGAAAGCCTCTTGGTGGGACGGGACAGACCCAGCATATCAAACGGATTATCCTGCCAAGTGGCGGAGAGCTAGAGGAGCTCTACATCACGAACTGTGGAGCCAATGAAGTTAATTTGGACAATCTGCCCAAACTCAAGTATCTGCAGTGTGAGGCTGCTTTCTTTCCTAAGCTGAATCTGAAGAATAGCCCACTGATTGAAGAGATCTTCTCAATTAAGGCTTGGTTTGACGACGTCGATTTTACTGGCCTCCAACACCTCAAGAGGTTGTATATGTCTGGAGCGCGTACGATTAAATCTGTTACTCTGACCAACTGCCCCAATTTGATTGCGGTGATACTAGATGAGGTTGGCTCTCTGGAGCGTGTCGATGTGAGCTCTGGTGGAAAACTTCGGTTGCTCTCAGTGGCAAAATGTCCTAAGATTAGATATATCGATGCGACCCGCAATAGTATCAATGATAAGCTCATGACGAGTCTAGTGGGGCAACTGCCAGATGTTAATGGTCAAGGTCAGGCTGCCATTTTCAACGTTGTGGCGAAAAGTAATGAGAACAATCAGCTCTCCGCAGCCAACAAGAATGCAGCCCAGAAGAAGGGGTGGAGCGTAGATGGTGCAGCTTCTTTGGCAGGTGTGTTTGTGCAGCCCGAGATTTACCCTACAGATGCGACCGATCATGTTAATGTCACTTTGAAAGAAGCTGATACTGTACGCCTATATGAACTCTCGGGAGCTCTGGTTCTGCAAGCCGAAGTGGGTGAGGGGACGACACGTATAGATCTGTCTACGCTGCCTAGAGGACGATATATTGTTGCCTCTGGCGATTTTAGGACGCAGATCAATCTGCGCTAGGAGCTCAGAGAGCGAAAAAGGTAATAGAATTTGTCCGTCAATATGTGAGATATTTTACATATTGACGGACAAATTCTATTTTTGTGTTTAACTATTAAATGCAGGCGTATGTCGAAAAGCCTCCAATAGAGTAGACGGAAGAATAAAATTATTATTACACTAAAAATGAAAAAACTATTTCTCATCGGTGCGATGTTGCTAGGCCTAGGGGCTCAAGCTCAGAACGACACTTTCTCTCAAGGCACTAAGGTTGTTGGTGCAGGTATTGGTTTAGGAGTCTACAGCTCTGGTAGCATGGTTGTTCCTCCCATCGCCGCCTCTTTTGAGTACAGCATCAAGGACAATTTGTTTGATGATAAGTCCTCTATCGGTGTTGGTGCCTATGCTGGTTACTACGGACTCGACTATAAGACCTCAATCCTCAACGTAGCGCAGGGTTATAAGTCTTCCAACTTCGTGCTTGGTGGCCGTGGTGCTCTACACTACCAATTCGTAGACAAGCTAGACACCTATATTGGTTTGATGCTTGGTTATAGAGTGACGAGTAATAGCCACTATGGCTATTCTGGTCCTATAGTTCTAGATGCTACCAGTACAAATAGCGGTTTAGCTTGGAATAGCTTCATTGGTGCACGCTACTACTTCACCGATAGACTAGCTGCTAACCTAGAGTTCGGCTATGGTATTGCTGCTGCACACATTGGTGTGTCTTATAAGCTCTAGGCTACCGAATATATAAAGCTCTTAATAAAAGCTCCCCCTAGATGTCCAGTTGGATTGTCTAGGGGGAGTTCTTGTATTTAGAGGCTAAGCTCTATTTGAGTAAACCATGCTTTTGGAAGATCTGGTAGATACGCTCGATCGCTGTGTCTAGCTGCTCGTAGGTGTGCGTAGACATTAGAGAGAAGCGAATGAGTGTATCCTCTGGTGCAACTGCTGGAGATACCACGGGATTGACGAAGACACCTGCATCAAAGAGTTCCCGAGTGATGAGGAACGTGAGGTTATTGTCACGTACAAAAATCGGAATGATCGGTGTAGACGTGTTGCCAATCTCGAAGCCAAAAGTGCGGAATCGCTCTAGGCAGTAGGTCGTCTTGGCTTGTAGCTGCTCCACTCGCTCGGGCTCACGTAGCATGATGTCTAGTGATGCCATAGCAGCCGCAGTGGCTGCAGGTGTGGCACTCGCACTGAAGATATACGAGCGAGCGTGATGGCGAATATAATTGATCAGTGTAGCATCTCCAGCGATGAAGCCACCAATTGAGGCGAAGGATTTGCTGAAAGTACCCATAATCAAATCCACGTCCTTGGTTAGACCAAAGTGGTCGCAGACGCCACGACCATGGCTACCCATGACGCCGATTCCATGAGCCTCGTCTACCATGACCGCTGCATTATATTTCTTGGCCAGCCTTACTATTTCTGGTAGGTTGCACACGTCACCCTCCATGGAGAAAACCCCATCAACGATGATTAGCTTGACCTTATCTGGGCTACACTGCTGGAGCCTACGCTCCAGAGCATCCATATCATTATGCTTGTATTTGAGGCTTTTGCCTAGGCCGAGGCGGATCCCCTCGATGATAGATGCATGATTGAGGGAGTCCCAGATGATGAAGTCCTCTCGCCCAGTCAGGCAAGAGATGACACCTAAATTAACTTGAAACCCAGTGGAGAAAATGATAGCATCTTCCTTACCCATAAACTCGGCCAGACGTTTCTCCAGCTCCAGATGTATATCTAGTGTGCCATTTAGGAAACGGCTTCCAGCACACCCAGTGCCATACTTCTCTAAGGCCTCTGCGGCTGCAGCCTTGACCTCTGGATGATTCGTGAGGCCAAGATAGGAGTTGGAGCCAAACATAAGCACCTTACGCCCATCAATGATGACTTCTGTATCCTGATCGCTCTCTATCTTGCGAAAGTATGGATAAATCCCTGCCGCTTGAGCCTGTTGGGGCTCTGTGTACTGCGCCAAGCGCTGTTGCAGAATCTTCATATTCAATATAATAGCTCGCCTAGCGTTGCCCACTCGGGGTAAGGCGAGGTTTTGTTAATTCCGAGCAAAAGTACATATTTTCGATTAAATTGATTGCGATACCCATTAAGCTGTATTAATTGCACTTTTGTATCGACTGTTCTTTTTGTGTAATTGTGTGAATAGCCTTGCACGGATCTGCGTGAAGGGGCTGTATTAGTAAGTTGTTTGATGTGAGAGTAGTCTTGCAACAAGTCAATCTCGATAGCTTATTGGAGCCATTATTTAGGCAATCTGGTTTCATCGCCTCAATTTATATTTTGGGTCACATCTCGGATTATTGATGGGAAAACTTCTTGATGTTTCAGTGTATAAGGGGGGACCTTGTATAGGCCGTCTAGTGGCTCCTAGGTTCGATTTTGCTTTGTCTTGGCCTTGGTGCTCCATCGGTTGGAAAAAGCCCGTTATAACGGGCTTTTATAATGATCTTATATATAATACGTTGTGTCTTTTTGGAGAGTGGATTTATGTGTTTGTAGTTTGTTTCTGGGGTTTTCTTCCCATTAATCGTTTTGAATTGATGGACACATCTTGATGAATGAATCCTACAATCTCTCGGAGTTAGTCCTTCAATTTTGCGAGCAGCTGCGGTTGCCTTTAGAGGTTTCGTGGCATTTGCTCGATCTTTTGAGGGCATTTTTCTTTGCGATTTTTAACCAAAGAGAAGATTTATGTGTGTGCAAACTAGAGCTTACTCAGATCTCAATAGCCTAGAGAACTCTCCTAGAGAGAAGAATAGAACCTTAAGTTCAAGTTATGGTCTTTGTGCAATGGAGAATAATAAGCTTGTAAAGACGAAGGTAGGTCTTGTTTTGCATGGCAAGGAATATCCCTTGTAGGCTAGTAGATTTCGCCTAGAGCTAACTAGAGCTAAGACGCTATGCTCAAGACAATCCGCTGTTTTTTGCTGACATTTGTTTATTTGAAACAAACTACCTATCTTAGTACAAGTATTCGTATCTCCCCAAAGAGGGGGGCGGTGTTGTTTCCTTGTAAAGGCCCGCACAAGCGGACGAATAGACCTTGATCATAAGGCAGGCCCTCCTCCCTATTTGTGCCCGAAGCCCTTAATGGTGCCCCTGATAACTGTCTGATAGATTCTACCCAAATCCTCAATCTCCTTATGTTGAGGAAAGGGATATATCACAAAAGTCTAACAATTATTTTTTTAGAAGGATGAAAAGACTAATTACAATTGCTTCTGTGTTGGCAAGTGTAGTGCTTGCTTCGTCGTTTACTTTGGAAGCGACAAGCGCTCACTACTCGTTTGAGAATCCTCAAAGTGCCATAAAAGAAAAAGTGAAGGGAAGAGTAGCGCTCCCCTCTCAAGAGCCAGTGAATATGCGACTTCCCGCAGCAGAAACTCCCGAAACGTACGGGGAGAAGACGGTGGTTGTCAGAGAAACATTCTCTAAACTAACTATGGGTACCGAGGAAAAACCAGACTTCAATACCAGAATATATCTAGATAGTGACGAAACACCGATATCGGAGTACCCCGTTTGGTTCAATATGAAGAGGGAGTATGCCGAGAATGGAGAGATATGGGGGGCTGGCAATGTCTACTCGGCTGGCGGTACACTCTATATGGCCGAGAGAGAGGCGAAGATCAACACACACCTGATAGACCTTTCCAAGGAACAAGGTAACTTTTTTGTCAAGATAAGAGCTCGTGCATCAAGACCTCTACAAGATGGCGAGGGAGCGATGCTCACAGTAGAGGCGGCAGAAACCTTCAATATGTCCCCAACATGGAGAATTGGAGAGCCTATTCATGTTACCAATCTTTCTACCGAATGGAAGGACTACTACTTTCTCTTTCAGGGTGCTGGCAACAGTATGATTGTGAATATCGTCAAGAGGGCACAAAATGAGGACTATGGAGTCTTCATTGATGAGATTGAGATTTCTATCGTTAAGCCTTTTGTGGCAATGCCTATTATCCGAGAACCTCTTAACTATAAGGGGGCATCGGTAGACATTCGCTGGCTTAAAGTCAAGGAAGCCGATGGCTATCTGCTGAGTGTGTATCGTTTGATGCCTTCGGGAGAGCCAGCGCCACGTCCCGGAATGCCTCAGCCTACCCGCAGGGAGTATGTGGTGAAAGAGCGAAAGATCTCGGGAGGAGATACACAGGTCTATAACCTCTCTGGCCTCACCTCAGGGGGGATTTACTTCTATACTTTGGCTGCTACTAAGGGTGATAAGAAGTCTGTCCCTGCTCCCTACAAAGAGCTAGATGAGCTGGAAGCTCCTGTGGTTAATCCTATCAAAGGCCCAGCTGTCGATGGAGCGTTCAATGTATCTTGGGCTAAAGTGCCCTCGGCGACAGCCTATAATGTATGGGCATACTACGATCGTACAGCTCAGCAGGACGGAGAGTTTGTCATTGCAGATGAAGACTTTGCCAACGTGAGGAACGAAAAAGGAGAATTATCTGAATTTACCCCCGAAAACCCAGACCCCGAAGCGCGGGTATTTAGCATGACGGGGCGTGCAGTAGAAACGGTTCAAGCAGGTTGGTTGGGATATAATCATGCGGCCTACAAAGGCATGATTTGCTTGGACGGTTGGCACTACTTCAATTCTAATCAGATCGTGAGTCTACAGTCCGAAGAGATGGACCTCTCCAAAGATGAAGGTAAGTTCAAGGTCAAAGTCGATCTTTGGGGTGCCATCGGTCAGACAAAAGATAATGACGGTAAAGTCATTGATTCTCGTCAAACGGAGGCTGCGATAGCTCTCTTTACCTATGACGAAGAGATAGGATTATTTAAGCAAGTAGAGCTTGTATATCCCGAGAAGGTAAGTCCCAAGTGGACTACTTATGAGTTGCCTTTCACCAAGGGAGCCAAGCGCTCTAAGTTGGGTATTTTCGCAGTGAAGGGGTACGATAACCTCTACGTAGATAACTTGAAGATTACTCAAAACTACAAGAGGGGAGAGGTATTCCGTGATGCTTGTTACCTGAAGCAGCTCGTAGATGGATCGGAGCATGATGTCAAGATCGTAGGACCCGCTGCTAAGCTAGTTACCCCTATTCATGTACGTGTCGTAGCTGTTCGTGGCAAAGATCCCGAGAATCAGTTTGCCCAAGCCAAGTTCAAGAAAAGTCAATACTCGGACTATGTAACCGTGCAGAATAAAGTAGGCACAGAGGTGCTTCATCGATTAGTACAGGCTGATGTCTATGCCGTAGACGGGACGTTGTACATCAAGAATCCTATGAAGACAAAGGTTACCATATTTAACATGTCTGGGGCAACGCTCTTGGTAGACGACTCTGGCAACTCTGATATTACGATGACTGGCTTGGCCTCGGAGGCTTATGTAGTGATCGTGGGTAACGAAGCGTTCAAGGTAGCTCTCTGATAGTATAGCAGACTAAATACCCATATACTATGTAGAGTAAATCTCTGATAGACCTCAAAGGGGCTGTGACCAAAGTTAGACTTTGGCGCAGCCCCTTTAAGATTTGTTAGGCTATGTATCGTCTGAGCATTGGCAATGTGATATGATGTTTATGAGTAGAGCGGAGTACACCTCGTCTTTGATCAGAGAGTGAGGACGTAGCTGGTCCTCCCGATTTGTTTGAGGTTGTGAGCCAGATGACGTTTTGTGTGGGTAGTATCGCTGAGATTTTATCTTGTTTTTTTGCTGAGAGTACATGAAAAACTCTTTACCTTTGCGCTTAGTGGACTACACTTCATCTTAACTATGTGTCGAGATACTTTTAGAAAAATCATTTTATTATCGTGTTTGCTAGTTCAGCTCTCAGCTCTGTCTTGGGCTCAGAAGAGTGAAAGTATTGTCCTCAGAGTCGTTGAGCAGGATAGTCAAGCCCCCGTAGAGGCTGCATATGTCATTCTTTCGCCTACTTCGGCACTCGTTACCGACAAGAAAGGGCAGGTTGTACTTCCCAAGAATCTAAATAATCAGGGCTCTATCCTCGTCCGCTATGTAGGCTACCGAGAGCAGCGTGTCCCCGTCAGTCAGATACTCAAGAGCAGAGGTAGGCACACTGTTTACCTTACACCAGAGCAGTCCAGCCTAGACGAGGTCTTGGTCAAGGCCGAGCGTCGTAGCACCTCGGTTAATGCAGTTGCTAGCAAAATAGGTTCGGAGCAGATCAATAAGTCGATAGGCAAGTCTTTGGCAGCCCTACTCGAGGGCGTAAGTGGTGTGAGCTCGATACAGACAGGCGCTAACACCGCCAAGCCGGTTATCCATGGTATGCACGGCAATCGTATCCTCATTGTTAATAATGGTGTGCGACAAGCGGGGCAGCAGTGGGGAGAAGGGCATGCCCCCGAGGTTGATATGAATAGTAATGGGGCAATCCACGTGATCAAAGGAGCAGAGAGTGTGCGATACGGCTCAGAGGCCATGGGCGGAACGATCGTCCTAGAGCAGAAAGCTCTACCGTATCGCAGAGAGACCTTTTCGGGTGCAACCAATACTCTAGTTGGGAGCAATGGGCGCAGGCTTATGCAGACGCTTAGATTGGAGGGGGCTCTACCTTTTTATAGAGATATAGCTTGGCGTGTACATGGTACCTATGGCACGAGTGGAGATAAGTCTTCGGCTAACTATCTCCTCAATAATACTGGCTCTCTTGAGCGAAACTTTGCTGTTGGTTTAGGGTACGACAGAGGGCGTTTTCGTATAGAGCCTTTTTACAGTCGCTACGATGAGTACTCGGCCAATCCTAAATTTGCACAGCTAGGCAACGAAGAGCTTTTGCGTGAGCGAATAGCTCTGGGGCGTCCTCCGCAAGAGGTTATTACCCCATTTAGTCGAGAGATCGATTACCCGAGAGAGCGTGTAGTCCATCATCTGTTGAGCAACAAAACGACCTTGAATACAGCATGGGGGATCTTCTTCCATCAGATCTCTATGCAAGAGGATGCTCGCAAGGAGTATCGCATCCGACGCAATAATAATTCGCATATCCCAGAGGTAGACCTATCGCTACTATCCTTGCAGAATCGACTCCGCTGGGAGCTGTCCTATGGGTATTGGCAGAGCGAGATCGGCGCGCAGCATGTGCTTACGGATAACTATAGTGTGCCGGGCAATGGAGTAGTGCCACTAATCCCCAACTACTTCGAAGCCACTTTGGGGGCTTACGCTATGCAGAAGTATATTACCCGCAAGTGGAGTGCAGAGGTTGGAGTTCGTCTAGATCATCAGGACACTAAGGCGGCTGGCTATGATGCCTTCGGCGAATACTATGGGGGGCATCGAGAGTTTACGAACTGGACTTATAGCATCGGTGGGAAGTACCACTTCCTCGACGGGCTGAGCTTGACTAGTAACCTTGGAGCTGCGTGGCGTGCTCCCCACGTACACGAGTTGTATAGTAATGGTGTTTCGCATGGTGCTGGAGCCTATGTACAGGGTAATCCCAATCTGTCAAGTGAACAGAGCTATAAGTGGGTCAATGCGTTGATTTACCAGAATTCGTGGCTCAATGTACAGCTCGATCTGTATCTTCAGTGGGTCAATAACTTTATCTATGATCAACCCTCGATAGATGAGTCGGGCAAACCCAAGGTAAAGGCAGTAGTGTCGGGCTTCTATCCGATATTTGAGTACAAGCAGACGAACGCATTCTTTAGAGGAGCAGACTTCTCACTAAACATCAAACCATTCTCGGATTGGTCTTACGGCCTTATCACAGCATTGATTTGGGCGAACGAGGAGCCATCTCAGGCCTATCTCCCTTTCATTCCTCCAATGCGTATTGATCATTATGTCGAGTGGACTCCTAGTCTGAACAAGACGTTCTCTGCATCTGTTAAGTTAGGGCATCGATTTGTCGCCAAACAGAACCGGTTTGACCCGAAGAAAGACTTGATTGCGTCCTCTCCAGAGGCCTATAATCTCTTCTCCTTCGATCTCGGGCTTGTTTGGCAGATCAATAAGCGTCACAGCCTTGAGTGTACCCTCTCGGGGGACAATGTCTTCAACAAGGAGTATAAGGAATACACCAATAGAGCAAGATATTATGCTCACGACTTGGGACGAGATATAAGATTATCTCTTTCGTGGCGTTTTTAGTAGGTAGATCAGTTACATTAAATGTTAATGAAAGTTATATGAAAAGAAGTAGTAAAGTATTGGCAGGAGCACTGCTGGCCGTTTTCTCTCTAGGCATTGTGGCTTGCGACAAGCAGAGGTTAGACAGATTGCAGAAGGGCGAAACCAAGAAGCCCGAGAATGAGGTGCTGAATAAAAAGCACGATGACCCCTTTGTGGCTGACTTCATCTTGGTAGAAGGGACCCTCCCTGTGGCACAATGGGGCGAAGGGGACTTGGACAATACTAAGTATAATCTGCCGATCACGGCCCCTAAGTACAAGGAAGGTACTCAGCAAGTACTACGTTACAAGCTAGATAAGGAGAAGGGTTGGCATATTGTCGACGGAGCTGGCTATGTCAAGAAATTTGCTGTCAAGGCTTCGGAAGAAACAGAGAATACGGCTACTGTCTATTCTTTCAAGATCAGATATTACAGCTATAATGGCGAAGAGATGACTTATCAGTTTGTGCAAGAAGGGCAGGATAAGATTCATCAGCACTTCTTCCAAGCAGAGCGATTTAATAAGAATAACGAAGCAAAGCGTGTCACCAAGTTCTTTGATACCCCTTGGGACTATCGCTACTGCGATACAGAGGATATCAATGATGACAACTCTAAGTTTGTTGGCAATGTTAATCCCACAGGGTTAAAGGGGTTGCTACGCTTCAATAAAAGAACGCAGACAGACCTTAATATGATCGTAAGGCTCGTGCATCACGGTCAAAGTAAGTATCAGGAGGATGGTAGTACTTCCAAATTCTATAAACCAACACGTAGGCAGATCCTTACCGAGCAGCCTGATATTGAGGTGCATTTGCCTATACAGATTCAGTAATTATTCATCACTCAGTCAAAATATAATAGTAGATCATGAACAAAAAAATCTTGACAAGCTTGGCTTTAGCTTTGTCCCTAGGGTTTGTTTCCTGCGACAAAAAGACTCCTGAGATTAAGACTCCAGACAAACCCTCTACAGAGCAAGAGCAAAAGAAAAATGAAGGCGAGCAGCAAAAGGAGGAACCAAAGAAAGAAGAAGGCGGGCAGCTCCCCCCAGTTGCTTCTGATAGCTTCGCTCCTGCTAGTGTTCGCTTAGGATTGTATGGCGGCCATCTACATGCTCCTGCCTCTGATCCTGCTTTCCACTATGTCCCAACTGCAGGGAAATTCCTCAAATATCTAGCCTTCGAGCAACCAATCACAATGCAGCGTGATGAAAAAGGGGGCTGGACGGTGCCCAGTGGGCAGAGAGATAAATGGTGCGTAGTAAGTTATAAACTAGATGACAAAGGACTAGCTACTCGTGTCTATGGTCTATGGATAGATTACTTGGATGCGTCAGGTAAGAATATCAACGAACAGATTGCCTCAGGTGCTAATGACGGTCTGTATCAACACTTCTTCACTCTAACTAATGTAAGCAAGTGGGGAAGTAAAGGTGTGGACGAGGATACTGACACGGATCCTAAGACACTTGTGGAATACTTTTATAAGGATACAACTCCTCATGATAAGCCTCACCACACTGGAGATAAAGATGCTCAGGGAGCTCCATTTACTTTCCACACCAACCCAAGGGGTCTCAAGGGTTACTTTCAGTTCCCTAAAGCCTTTAAGTCATTTACGCTCCATATTGAGTTGAGGAAGTTTGCATCGGCAGATGAGAAAAACAAGACTGTTAAGGCTTGGCATGATGCTAAGGCAGGTACTGTGGTTTCTCGTATCTCTCTGCCTATCATTGTCTATGCTGAATATCCTCATGATGCTATCGAGGATAATATTACTAGTCTCGAAGATGAAGAGTTCGAAGCAGCAATTAAGAATTTCACCATAGATAAGTTAGCCTCTCAGAATGATCGCCGAATCTTAAAGGATTTCATGGATGCTTTTGGGGTAGATGCTATATCGCTTATTAAGGAGTTCAACTACAAGCTGACTACATCTGAGAAGTCCGATGAAAATGGAGGCGTTTGGTTCTAGCACTTAGTTAAGCCTACCATACATTATATATATCCCTATTGCCCTAGGCCTCGCAGGACTGCGAGCCTAGGGCAATTAGGTTTGGGAGGAGGCTTGCCTCATATCCCCAAAGCATGTTCGGGTGTCTCTAGGAAGCTAGGTAGATCGAGACCAAATATCTTGCTTCGGTTAATCATTTGTATTCATAATACTACATGCTCGTACTTATCTACGACCTCAATTTTTGGTGTATTTTTTTGCTTATCTTATTAATGATCGCATCTAAGTATAATATACGTAAAAATAAAAGATTAGATATATTTTCGTTTTTAGGACAACCCCGGAAAACAAATAGTGAGGCATAATACTTTGAGATGGGTGAATTTCTATTGTTTTTTATGATGGTTTTGTGGTAATATGTGTGGTGTTTTATTATTTCTGTGTCAAAATGTCTGTTTGATTTCCTCGGGAGAGCTCATGGAGCGCTCTCAATGAATGCTTAAAAATAAATTTTATTCTATATATATTTCTGGTTGCTTAATTTTAATATTTGTATTGATCGGATATTTTTATTGTATATTTGCCCGCAAAATATAGCAATTAGATCTACTACTCCTAGCCATCTAGGATTAAAGGATATATAGATATGTATTGGTTGTTACACTCTCTTGAGGTCATTATTCTAAGCTTGGTACTCTCCAAGTACTTTTTGCTTGGTATTATGAGCTATGCTTACAAGGCAAAGCTTTTCGATCTACCCGATATGCGTAAGAAGCATTCAGGGGGGATCCCTCGCCTAGGAGGGATTGCATTTATCCCAGCAGTCTTTCTTGCTGTAACGATAGTTGTTGGGATAGACTACTTCTTTGAGGAGCAGATCCTCTGGAGTACCCTTCAGGAGAAAGGCACAGAGCTACTGCTGTATGTGCCTTTGGCTGTTGTCATTTTATATGTTGTGGGAGTGCTAGATGATCTTAGAAATCTTAATCATAGATGGAAGCTCTTAGCTCAGATACTAAGTGCTTTCTTACTCGTTGAGGCAGGCCTCTATGCGGACAATTTCTATGGAGTCTTAGGGGTTGGCAAGTTGGAGTCTACGCCTTTTCTTTACTTCATTAACATATTACTTATTACCTTTATCATCAATGCGGTCAATTTGATTGATGGTATTGATGGGTTGGCTGCCTCTCTGGTGGCTATGGCGTTGGCCTACTATGGCTACTTATTCTTTCAGCTGAATATGTATCTGTATGCTTTTAGTATACTAGGTTTGTTGGCTTGTGTAGTGCCATTCTTTTTCTTCAATGTTTATGGCAAACTAGAGGCAAAGCGCAAGATATTTATGGGGGATACGGGTTCGCTGACGCTGGGGCTTAGTTTGTGTATTGCTATATTCAAGCTACTATCCATAACGGAGATGCAGCCTTATGCATCTCCCGATGTTTGGTTCGTCGTGGTGTTATCTCCACTTGTGTTACCTTGCTTCGATGCTGCTAGGGTGTTCATTGTGCGTATGCTCAATCGTAGGAGTCCATTTCACCCAGATCGTAGCCACATACACCATCTTTTGCAAGACGCTAGTCTATCTCAGCGTAAGGTTTTGCTCGTTTTGGTGATGCTATCTCTGACCCTCACAGTGCTCAATGTATATCTCGTCGAGGTACTAGATATCAATCTCCTCCTCCTATCCAACATAGTTCTATGGGTAATTCTTAATGGTACCCTAAGGCATCAGATTTTGAATAAACAGAATACACTTTCGAAGATTAATACAACTCAAAGCGATGATTAACAATAGACATGGTGTGCTCAAAGCCCTCGTAGGCCTATGTTTGGTATCTCTGCTCGCCTCTTGTGGCTCTTCTAGACATATCCCTTACTTCAAGGATATGAATGTAGCAGGGGAGGCTTTGGTTGAGATGTCCCCAATTAAGGTTATGTCCGGAGATAAACTCTCCATAGTTGTTCATAGTAAGGACCCTATTTTATCCTCTCTATTCAACCTGCCTATTATCTCACTGCAAATGGGTAAGAGTAATGCGCCTACCCTCAATCAGTATGTTTCGGCTTATACTGTGGACGCCTTGGGTATGATTGATTTCCCCGTGGTGGGTAAGTTGAAGATTGCAGGGCTAGAGCGTGAGCAGGTTGCCTCATTGATCAAGACAGAGCTGGTAAATCGCAATCTGATCAAAGACCCTGTTATTATTGTCGAGTTCGTAAACCTATTTGTGTCTGTCCTAGGAGAGGTTAATAAACCGGGGCGTTTTGTGGTGGATAGAGATAATATCACCATTTTGGATGCCATCGGTATGGCAGGAGATCTCACCATCTATGGTAAGCGAAATAATATTAAGTTGCTGCGAATCATCGATGACAAGCAAGTCATTTTTGATATTGACTTGAACTCTGGTTCGGATCTCTATCGATCGCCTGCCTTTTATTTGCGCCAAGGCGACGTTATCTATGTAGAGCCTAATAAGACAAGAGCAAGGCAATCTACCGTAAATGGAAATACAGTGCGCTCTACCTCATTTTGGCTATCTCTGACATCTGCTTTGACTTCTGTGTCTATCTTGATACTTAATGCAGCCAAGTTCAAATAGACTTATTACCTAATACTATACCTAACTATACAAGGAATGTATGAAACAAGAAGAAAATAGTCGATCTGCTCAGGGTGCATTGGCCGAGCAGGATAGCTTTCTGAGCCTAAGAGACCTTTGGGCGATGTGCTGGGCGCGCAAGTTTTGGTTTGTACTCTCTCTTGGGTTATTTCTTGGGGGAGCGATTCTTTATATACTGATTACGCCTCCCGTTTACAAACGTACTGCGACTCTCTTGATCAAAGATGATTCTAAAGGCAAGGGACTGTCTCTCAATGATCAGTTCTCCTTTGGGGATATGGGACTCTTGCAGAGTAACACTAATGTCAATAACGAACTCATCTCGATACAGTCGCCTACATTAACCCTAGAGGTTGTTCGACGTTTGGGGCTCAATGTCGAGTATTACGCAGATGGTAGATACTACAAGGAAGTACTCTATGGTCAAGAGTTGCCTTACCGAGTGAAGTTTCTCGGTCTTAAGGATACAGATAATGCTTCTCTGACACTTACGATATTAGCTAATGGGCAGTTTGCAATATCTAACTTGATGCTTAATGATAACGAGCTACAAACGCAAAGGATTACCTGCTCTTTAGGGGATACGATATCTGCTCCTATAGGAAAGCTTGTGATTGTGCGTTCGGAGTCTTATCTCGCAGACAAGTCGAAGACTAGACCATCTCAAATATATGTGAGCTATCAGAATTTGTATAACGTACAAGAGCTATATAGCTCTGGTCTTAAGGCTTCAATCAACAATGATAAGGCAAGCATCATTGACATTGCCTATCAGGATCGCTCAATACAGCGTGCCGAGGACTTCTTGAATATGCTCATTAACGTCTACAATGAGAGCTGGGTTAAGGACAAAAATCAGGTTGCTATAAGCACTTCTCTGTTTATCAACGAGCGTCTCTCCGTCATAGAGCAGGAGCTAGGGCATGTAGACAAAGACATCTCTTCTTTCAAGAGCGCCAACTTAATCCCAGACCTCAAGGAGACGACTCGTATATACCTCGATCAAACGAGCGAGGCAGAGGCTCAATTGTTAGACCTGAGTAACCAGCTCTATATGGCTAGGTATATCCGTCAGCACCTAGGGACTGATACCAATGCCACGCAACTCATACCCGCTATATCAGGCATTGGCAATAAGCTTATTGATCAGCAGATTGGGGAGTATAACCAAAAGATGCTCGAGCGCAATAGCCTTAGGGCTAATAGTAGTGACGAGAACCCTATTGTACAAGATCTCACAACTCAGATTGGTGCTATGCGTTCGATTATTTTGAGTTCACTAGACAATCAGATTCTCACACTAGATAATCAGGCGCGTAGTCTCAAGACGCGTAGTGGACAGGCGACGGCACGTATTTCGGCCAATCCGACACAGGCTGAGTATCTGATTTCTGTAGAGAGACAGCAAAAGATCAAGGAAGCTCTCTATCTGTTCTTACTTCAGAAGCGAGAGGAGAACGAACTCTCTCAAGCCTTTTCTGCATACAATACTCGGGTCATCACGCCTCCCATCGGCAAGATGATGCCAATCTCTCCTCTTCGTCGCAATATTTTGCTTGCAGCTTTAGTCCTTGGGCTACTTCTACCTGTCGCTCTCATTTACCTATCGGAGAGTATGAATACTGCTCTAAGGTCTTGTCGCGATCTAGAAGGTATGACCATACCTATAGCAGGCGAGCTACCAGCCCTTGAGCCAACTATATCGGGTTTGAGAGGTTGGTTGGGCCGACTCTTTAAGAAAAAGAAGTCTATGAAAAAAGATATTAGGTTTGTTGTCCAAGAGAACAATCGAAATATGATCAACGAAGCGTTTCGTTTAGTGCGTACAAACGTAGAGTTTATGCTGACGAATAAGGAGGGTGCCCGTGTGATTGCTACGACTTCAATCAACATTGATAGTGGTAAAACCTTTATTACCCTTAATCTTGCTGCTAGTTTCGCAGCCAAGGGACATAGAGTATTGATGATTGATGCAGACATGCGTGTGGCGAGTTTGTCAGCTTTTGGCCCAGTTGAGGGAGATGGTTTGTCTGCTTTACTTGCAGGGCGTGCGACCAATTATCATGGTTTGATTAGCTCTTCTCTGTTAGATAACCTGTATATCTTGCCAGTGGGGACACTTCCGCCTAACCCTACAGAGCTTTTGGCAGGTCAAAACTTTGCAGAGCTTCTAGAGTCACTTAGACAAGAGTACGATTATATCTTCATCGACTGTCCTCCAGTTGCCATCGTAGCTGATGCCACTTTGATTAGCAGGCACATTGATATGACCGTTTTTGTCGCTCGTGTGGGGCTACTCGACAAGAGTTCTTTGCCTGTGCTTGAGAGCTACTATAGAGAGAGCCGATACCCTAATATGGTTTTGGTTGTCAATGGTACCGAACTTGATAACCGATATGGCTATAACCGAGGCTATGGTGCTTCTCATGGCTACTACGCAAAAAAGTAAATAGAAATATGATACAGGCCTCAGCTGGCCTACCCCCAATAAATAGAATGAAACAAGTATGCTTTATAGGCCTTGGCTACATTGGTTTGCCAACGGCGATTGTGACGGCCAAGAGTGGCCTACAAGTACTAGGTGTGGATATCAATCCCGCCATCGTTGAGAGAACTAATGCAGGGCAGCTGCACTTCGTAGAGGCTGGCATGGAGATTCTGCTACAAGAGGTGTTGGCCGCAGGTACTTTTCGTGCTGCAACCAAGGCAGAGGAGAGCGATGCCTATCTCATCGTAGTGCCAACGCCTTTCAAGGGTGATCACGAGCCTGATATCACTTACGTAGAGGCTGCTACAAGAGCACTTCTCCCTCTACTTAAGGCTGGTGACCTCTATATCATTGAGTCTACCTCGCCTATTGGCACGACCGAGCAGATGGCCGAGCTGATTTATCATGAGCGCCCAGAGCTCAAGGGACAGCTCCATATTGCCTACTGCCCAGAACGTATTCTCCCTGGCAATGTGATTTACGAATTAGAGCATAATGATAGAGTGATTGGGGGGATTACTCCTGAGGCTACAGAGCGAGCCAAAGAGTTCTATCGTCACTTCGTCAAGGGGACGCTACATGGTACGAATGCCCGTACGGCCGAGCTCTGCAAGCTCACCGAAAATGCGAGCCGAGATGTGCAAATCGCTTTCGCCAACGAGCTCTCGTTCATCTGTGATAAGGCAGGAATCAATGTTTGGGAGCTGATCGAGCTAGCCAATAAGCACCCACGAGTGAATATCCTGCAGCCCGGTAGTGGGGTAGGCGGGCATTGTATTGCCGTAGACCCATACTTTATCTCTTCCGCTTTCCCGCTAGAGACCAAACTGATTGCAGAGGCTCGAGAGATTAATAACTATAAGGCTTTTTGGTGTGCGGAGAAGATAAGCAAGACTATACAGAATTTTGAACTCAAGCATGGTCGTACCCCAGTAGTGGCTATGATGGGGCTTGCTTTCAAGCCTGATATTGATGACCTAAGAGAGTCGCCCGCTAAGTATATCGCTATGCGTGTGATGCAAGGGCTGAATAATGCAGAAGTGTTGATTGTAGAGCCTAATGTCTCGGAACACAAGACTTTCAAGCTAACTGATTATCGTGAAGCTTACGAGCAAGCGGATATTGTCGCCTTCCTAACGGCTCATACCCCCTTCAAGTCCCTCGAATACCGCACCGACAAAGTCATCCTCGACTTCTGCGGCGTCTTCAAAAAGTAGGGTCTATTTCATTTCTAATAGATAGACGTGTCCGTAAATAATAAAAGCATAGCTAAAAATACGTTATTCCTATACATCAGAATGTTTCTGATTATGGGAGTAACTTTTTATACCTCTAGAGTAATTCTCTCAGCACTAGGAGAGATAGATTTTGGTATCTATAGTGTGGTTGGAGGCATGGCTCTAATGTTTGCATTCTTTTCATCCTCTCTCTCAAATGCAACTCAGAGATTTCTTAATATAGCTCTCGGGAAAGAGGAAATCGAAGAAGCAAGTAGAGTATTTGCATTGAGCCAAACCTCATTTTTTTTGCTGTCGCTTTTGGTTTTATTATTGGCCGAAGTAATTGGACTTTGGTTTATTTATAATAAACTTGTTGTGCCGGCTGAGAGGCTGGATGCTGCTTTGTGGGTTTTTCACGCAACAGTTATCTCTTTATTCTTTACGATTAATGGGATAGTTTTTAATTCTGTTTTAGTTGCTAGAGAAAACTTTAAGATCTATGCATACATCGGTGTTTTTGAGGCTCTAGCTAAGTTGGTTATTGCTTTGCTGCTTGGTATTGCAGATACTGATCGCTTGAAGCTCTATGCTTCTCTATATGTGGGTATGACTATCCTTGTACAGATCTTTTATGCGATCTATTGCATCTGTAAGTATGATGAGTGTAGAATAAGGATGTATTGGGATCAAAAGATGTTCGTACAGCTCTCTCGATTTATTGGTTGGAATACATTTGGCACGGCCGTGTGGGCACTCAATGGGCAGGGAATAAGTATGCTCATGAACACGTTTTTTGGAGTGTCGGTAAATGCAGCTAGAGGGATATCATCTCAAGTGGAGCAGGCTATAAATAACTTTAATACAGGGTTTATAACGGCGACTAAGCCTCAAATAGTTAAACTATTTGCTTCTGGACATTATTATTCATTCGTTAAGTTGACGTTTGATAGCTCTCGATTTTCATTCTTTTTGATGTTAGTATTGAGCCTCCCCGTCATGTTTCAAAGAGAGCTAATGCTTTCTATTTGGCTGATTGAACCTCCTACTTTGGCTGGGAGGTTCATTGTTTGGACTTTGATCTTCTCTTTGATCAATTCTCTTACTAATCCTCTGTGGAATGCAATACAGGCAATCGGAGAGCTCCGTAGGTACATTATTGTAGGTGGAGTAGTTTACTCTCTTGCCTTTCCTATTAGCTATGTAGGTCTTTTGTGGTATCCCAATCCAGTGTTGCCACTTATCATCCTCGTAGTAATCCGATTTATCTATGTCGTTGTGTCCCTCGTTATTCTCAAAAGGTATATACAACTCTCTGTGTGGGAATATATGATGTCGGTCATTAGACCAATATTGTATGTAGTCCTTTCTGCTGGTATCGGTCATTATTTGCTTCGGATGCTATATTCTCCCGATGAGATTGTATCGCTTATTCTTTTTAGTTGTATTAGCCTATTCATAAGCCTTGCTTGCACCTATGTCTTTGGGACAAATATTGATGAGCGATTATGGATTAAGGCAAAAATAAAATCTATCATTTGGTGATGAAAAAGAAGATAGAAACATTTAGGAATTTGTATCGTTCTGGAAGGTTTGCAGAGATCATAAGTGTGCTTGATAGCCGATATGGTCTTGGTCGGTTAGAACGTTTTTTATTTACGAACTGGTTTAATCCCTTTGCGACATTGTGGCTAAACTTTCGTTCGCTACCATTCCTTCAAGCCATTAGACTACCAATATTTGTGTATGGAAGACCTCGGTTCTATTCATTATCTGGACGAATACGGATTGAAGGGAGAGTGCAGACTGGTATGATTAAGTTTAATATTGTACTGCCTGGTGCTCCTTCAAATATGTCTGTTCGGTCAGAGCTATACAATGAAGGATTGATTATTTTTAGAGGGAAAGGGGAAATAGGCACAGGAAATAAAATATTAGTTTCTACTTATGGAGTACTTGATATAAATGAGCGATTCCGCATCTCAGATATGTGCAATATTACTTGCTTGACAAGAGTGTCCCTAGGGAAACTCTGTCGCATAGCACATAGGAGTCAAATTTTGGATGGAAGTTTTCATTATGTTGCAAATTTCAATAAAATGACCGTTCAGAACCATACACGTCCAATTATGATAGGTGATCAGTGTTGGATCGGAAATTCGTCAACAGTATCGGCAGGGGCTGTGCTTCCCAGTTTTACGATAGTTGCTTCGAATAGTTTGGTAAGTAAAGATTATAGCGATCTAAAAAAAGGCTCTTTGATTGGGGGAACTCCAGCCAAACTCATTGCTGAAGAGATGTATAGAATTGAAGATTCTGATGCTAATACTATAATTGGAGATTACTTTCGTCTAACAGATAATCCCATCTATTATATTCCATGCGATATAGTTCCAGAGGGTTACTATCGCTATAAATAATCAATTCGATTCGATGAGAGGCATAACGATGAATACAATGTTGCTTGGTGGCTTTATGGCCTCAAGTATTGTTTATACTGCGAACAAGGCTGCTCCTTTATCCATAGAGGGCATCATTATGTTTGTCTTAATGCTCGTATTTATTGTTTGGAGTATTTCTCGTGGCCTCAAGTTCTCCTTCACTGACCTTTTTGTTATACTAGGCTCTATTTTTTATTACTCTGGATATCTGCTTCTAACAGATGCACGACTAGAGAATATAGCTCTATATCTGTCCTCTATCTTCTTCTTTGTAACATTACAGAAGGTTAGAGTCGCTGGACGCAAAATTGCGATTAGTCTCATCTTATTTTGGTTACTCAGTATTGTCTTACATCCCGTTGAATTGATTAATAGTTTTGCAGCTACTCGTGTTGTCGATTATTTTAGTGGTTTCTTTCATAACTCGAATACTTTTGCCGCATATTCTACGGTTGTACTTTCGGCAACATTTATTTTTATTGAGAATCGAAAGTTACGTTGGTTCGTTGCAATAATGTTTTTGGTGATGCTATTTGCCCACCACTCTCGCAATACATTGCTGTTTGTTTTGCTCGCTTATGTGTTTTATTTTCTACTCAATAGGGGAAAGGGAAAGCTCGTTCCTTGGTTGTTCTTTATTTTGGTCGGTGGAGCTTTCCTTTTTCTTGTCGTGATTGAACCAAACTTGGCTGCTTTAGACTTTGCTCTTTTTGGAAAAAAAGCTGATACGGCAGGGAGGTCTGCGCAAGTTTTGTCTGTAGTCAATCATTTTAACATTAGATGGTTTGGTAATGGACTAGATACTATAGGTAAATATACTCATGATGTTAATAGCTATGCATTGCATAATGCTTGGATAAACACCCTGTATTCTATGGGGATTATTTACTCTACTCTATATATAATCTTTATTAGAAGTATTTATCGGAATATCCCAATTATTGCGAAGTCTTTTCTTTTGAGTTCTCATATCTATTTCTTTTTTGAACCAGGATTGTTTTTCTCTATCCTCATGGTATCCTCTTTCCCTATTATAGTAGCTATCATCTCTCAGAATAAATATGAAGATCGTACATTGTAAATATGGCTTCCCTATGGGTGGCGCAGAGGCATTGTTAGTTGATTTGATGAATAGACAAATACAGAAGCACTGTGTTTATCTCCTTCTCATCAACGATTTGTTCAATGAAGAATTGGCATCCAAAATAGACTCACGAGTTAAAATTATACGACTAAATAGACAACCAGGAAGTAGAAGTCCTTGGTTTATACTTAAACTAAATTGGTTGTTATTACACTCCATTAAGCCAGACGTACTACACCTTCATTCGTACTCTTTGCCTGCTATTATTCATTATCCGAAGCATAAATTTTTTGCGACGATTCACGATGTTGACGTACCGATTAATTATCATAAGAGGTTTCATAGAATTTTTGCCATTTCTCAAGCTGTCTATGAGGATATGAAGAGACGTATTGATCTACCTATTAACACCGTCATATTAGCTCCTAATGGTATTGATTGTGATAAGATTGAAACAAGATCTTCGGAACCTCTCAATATTCAACTTGGGGAGCCTATAAAAATCGTGCAGATTAGTCGTTTTGATGTGAATAAGAAAGGTCAAGATGTACTCATAGAAGCGATAAGACTACTTAAAGAGAATTACAACGTGAAAGTTGAGCTTACTTTTATAGGGGATGGTCCAGGCTTAGAGCCGATGAAGAAGCTTGTTGAGGAGTATGAGATAATTGATCAAATATTCTTCTATGGAGCTAAGTCTCGAGACTTTGTTTATGCCCATCTTAAAGATTTTGACCTATTAGTTCAACCTTCAAGATTTGAAGGATTTGGCCTAACAGTTGCAGAAGCAATGGCGGCGAAAGTCCCTGTGCTCGTTTCGAATATAGATGGTCCTATGGAGATAATTCAATCTGGAACTTGTGGTTATTACTTTCAGAGTGAAGACCCTAATAATCTGGCCGAGATGATTCTTTATATAAAGAACCACTATGATGAAGTAATCAGTACTGCCGATAAGGCTGTAAACTATGTCCGTAAAACATATAGTATTGATGCGATGGTAAATAAATATGAGCTTGGATATTATGATAAATAAATGCTTCCGAGAATCTCTAGGGGTTATTTTTTATCTCTGGTACCGTTTGTTGGGGAAGAGAGAGAATATACTTTCGCTCTACTTTCATAATCCGTCCGAAGATCTTTTCGAAAAGATCATTAGATCTCTTCATCGGATGGGATATCGATTTGTGTCTGTTGAAGAATTTACTTCAATACTTTCGGCTCCTACAGAAGCGAAAGCTCATAGACCTATCGCTTTTGTTTCGTTTGACGATGGTTGGAAAAACAACCTGAAGCTGATTCCGATTATGGAGAAATACAATGTCCCAATGACACTCTTCGTCAGCACAGAGCCTATTCTGTCTGGCAATTATTGGTGGGAATATCCTCTAGCTTTCAGAGGATTGAACTATGTGAATGGTCTTAAAAAACTGTCTCGTGAAGATTTTTTAGCCGAGGTTGAGCATTGTAAAACACTGGTGACTTTGGAGCGTTCGGCTATGACAGAGGATGAGTTGTGTCAATTTGCTCAGCATCCTCTTGTAGATATACAATCGCATACCCATACGCATCCTATCTTGACGAAATGCCCTGCAGATATTCTTGAGTATGAGTTAGTCTATTCTAAGAATTACTTGGAATCATTTCTTCAGAAATCGATAGACGTATTTAGTTATCCCAATGGTAGCTTTAGCCCCGAGGTCGTAGAGGGCGTGAAGGCTGCTGGATACAAGTATGCTTTCACCACGGAGGCAACTTCTATAAAAGACTGGGGTGGAGATTGGCTACAGATTCCACGGAGATCTATTAATGATGGAGGAGGTTTATACGAGAATCTTTCTAAGATTTTTGGTGTATGGCAGAGGATATTAAGGTAAGCTCTGTCTTGTCTATCGGCTGTAATTATAAGCCCGTTGGAGGTGGAATTGCTCAAGTATTGGATATATATGATAAGTATATATTCAAGGACTTTCGCTTTATTGCGAACTCGGGAGGTGGTGGCCTGAGAAATGTTGGGATACTCTTGATCTCTATATGGCAGTTGATTAGACAACTGCTCTGTAATAGAGAGATCAAGATTGTACATATACATACAGCTTCCTATAATAGTTTCTATCGCTCGGCGATTTTTGCATTACTCTCGAAGCTTTTGGGTCGTAAGGTGATTCTCCATATCCATGGAGGAGGATTTAAGGATTTCTATAAGACTAATCCCAAGATCATTAGATGGGTCTTGGAGCAGGCAGATTGTTTGATTGTCCTATCTCAGTCTTGGAAGAATTTCTTCGAGAGTATTACACAGAAGCCCCTTATTCGCATAGTTCCTAATCCTGTTGTACTGCCTAGTAGTGAAGACTTAAGACATAGGGAGCAAACACCTCTTCTGAGACTGCTTTTCCTTGGCCTATTGGATCAGCAGAAAGGGATTTATGATTTGCTTCAAGTTCTGGCTGATCATAAGGAAGAGTTTGAGGGCAGAGTATTGCTTAATGTCGGAGGCAATGGGGATGTCGCTACTTTTGAGAATACTGTCAAGCAAATGGGGCTAGAGCAACTTGTTTCTTTTCATGGCTGGGTATCTGGCGATAAGAAAAAGAATCTTTTACTTAACTCGGATGTATTCGTATTGCCTTCGTATGCAGAAGGCCTACCGATGGCTATTCTTGAGGCGATGACTTATGGCCTTGTGATTGTTGCTACGAAAGTTGGTGCTATTCCCGAGGTGGTAAATGATGATTATGGCTATCTGATGACTCCAGGAGACAGACAAATGCTGACAGAGATACTTCTAGATCTTGTTTCTAAAGAATCTTTTGTGAACAAACGAAAATTATCAAGAGAGGCCTCAAAAGAATATTCAATTGAAGAAGTCTCAAAATGTTTGTATAAGATATATCAAAAGATTTAACTATTAAGGTTATGAGCCTTGCTGATTACTTAAAAACAAAATCAACTAGATTCCCAAACTGGGTTAATTATCTCATTCTCAAGATAAATTGCCTTGGGGAATATATATATGGTCCGAGCTATCAGAAGTTCAAACGTAGCTCTGAGACTATAATTCCAGAAGATAGACTTCTGGAGATGGTAGATTATGCGATCAAACACGTTCCCTATTATAGGCAGAGGTACTCAGGCTGTTCGATAAATTCAATCCGAGACTTTAAGGCTATCATAAAGCCTATAGACAAAGATGAAGTTATGGAACACTGGGATGAATTTATCACTGATGAGATATCTTCTTTTGCTTATGTTTCAGGGACGACTGGGGGAACTAGTGGAAAACCTCTAAAGCTTTTATTCCCGCAGAACCGATATATCGTGGAGGAGTTTTTTAGTCGTCAAGCTAGAGCTTGGACGGGACGAAAATTTAACCTAAGAGCCACGATAAGGAATAATAAGCTATCCAATAATCAAGCATACGCGATTAATCCCTTTACTCGTGAGATAGTCTTCGATGCCTTTCGAGGAACAGATGAGTATACACGCACTATCCATGCGACGATTGTTAAATTCAAGGTTCGATTCCTTTTTGCCTATCCATCTGGTGCGCACGAATTCTTAAAGCGATGTGTAGACCTTGGGCTTGGTGTCGGTACGCTCGAGTGCTGTCTTCTTAGCTCTGAGGGTATAACCAATGAGCAATGGATATTTTTCAGAAAGCTTGGCTTGCAGGTTAGCATCACTTACGGGCATAGTGAGAAACTTATTCTTGCAGCTAATCGAGACAACTCCGAGGAACTATATTCGTTCCCTAAATATGGTTATTTGGAGCTCCTTTCGGATGATGGTGAAGATGTCAAGATAGGCGAGGTCGGTGAGATGGTCGGGAGTACTTTGTACAATCGATGTATGCCACTACTTAGGTACAAAACTGGTGATAAAGCGGAGTATCAAGGATTGCGCTACATAGAGGGGATAGGAACAAGTACTATTCTCTCTAGAATCTATGGCAGATGGAATATGTCTTTGGTTGTAAGGCATGATGGGGTACGTCTCCCTATGTCTGCGATTAATCTGCATAGTGCCTTTCTTGAGAAAGTAAGAGGCCTGCAATACATACAAGAGAAAGAGGGTGAGCTAATCGCAACTGTGATAAAATCTGAGGAATATAACCAACAGGATGAAGAGTTTATAAAATCTTTCCTTGCGAATGTTATGGATGGAGAGGAGTATGTGTCTATTCGCTATGTAGATAAGCTGATTTATCAGCCGAATGGTAAGTTCATTCAGTTTGTTTCTAAACTTGATCATTGTTAAAGTTTCTTGAGGTATAATCCTCTTTTCAGATTAGCTAGCATGAATAATAAGACCATAATTGTTCTTGGGCTTGCTCCTTATAGTATACTTGTTTAGCCGAAATATATAAGATGATATTGGGCTGAGACCTTATTTAGCTACATGTACATTAATAATTAAACTAACAAGGAAGTTTTATCATATGTATGTAAAAAAACTATTGAGGATGCTTCTTACTTCCGAGAGCCGTTCCCTTCTAAGACGTTGGAAGCGTAAATTTCATGGCATTGGGAAGGGGACTACATCATTGGAAGATCTAAGGAGAGTTCTCATTGATGATCTCGGGATTCGTCCTGGAGATAAACTCATAGTGTCTTCTGGCTTTGGCTCTTTGGGTGCCGAAGATTATTCACCCAAGGATGTTATTGAGCTCTTGCAGTCTATTGTTACAGAGAGGGGGCTTATCATGATGCCCTATTATCCCCCTAAGAATTCTTTTGAGTGGGCCTCAAGCGGTGAAGTATTTGATATGACTAAGACTAAGTCTGGGATGGGGATTGTAACAAATGTCTTCTCGAAAATGGAGGATGTGTACATGAGTATCCATCCCACTAAGGCCGTTTGTGTTTGGGGAAATGGTGCACAAGAAATTATTCTTGGGCATGAGTTCTCTCAAACCCCTTTCTATTGGGATTCTCCATATGGGAAACTATTGAAAATGGGTTCTAAGTCACTCGGTCTTGGTGTTGGTAATATCCCCATATTTCATACTTTTGAAGATGTTTGGGATGCTCCTAGGGATTTATACTATCAAGAGAAGAAATATGATCTAGATATTATTCTTCCTAATCAAGAGCTAATTAAAGTTAAGACCCTTGTTCATCAGTCTTATATCTCAGATAGACTAGAACCTGCTGCTGAGTATACAAGGAACTTAAAAGCTAAGTCTTATCATCGCTTGCCTTTTGGTAAATCTTTTGTGTGGATTGCTGATAATACAGAGCTCTCAGATATTACTAAGAGGCGATTTGAGGCTGGTCAAAATAGATTTAAGCGATGAAGCAGATACTATTTACACTAGACTACGAATTGTACGGCAATGGTACTGGCGATGTCTTCGACCATATTATCAAGCCTACTGAGGAACTCTTGGCTATAGCTAGGCGACATGATATTAAGTACACGATTTTCTTCGAAGTGGTGGAGTATTGGTACCTCAAGCACGAATGGGAACAAGGTAATAAAATGGGATACACTGAGAGCCCTGTCTTGGCTATGGAGGAACAGCTTCGTGAGGCTTATTTGCAGGGGCATGACATTCAGCTACATCTACATCCTCAGTGGATTGATGCTGTGTATCGAGATAATCAGTGGGTACTTAATCTCTCCAATTGGTGTCTAGGACAATATCAAGGCGAAGGAAAAGACTCTCTTTTGAATCTACTTAAGCGAGGGAAAGAAACAATAGAGGAGATTATTCGCCCTGTTGATCCGCTTTACAATTGTATTGCTTTGCGTGCAGGTGGCTATAACGCACAGCCGTCCGAAGAGATTGTGCGAGTGATGCGCCAAATCGGACTAAAGGTAGATAGCTCTATTTACCCGGGAGGTTTTGAGTCTGGCTCGCTATCCAACTACGATTATACCGCCGTAGCTCCCGACTTGGGCCATTGGTATGTGGAGAATCAGCTAGAATATCCAGCTCCCCGCACAACGGACATTGTGGAGCTACCTATCGTTTCTTTCCCCATTCGCCGCTTGCAGAAGTATCTATCTCTAGATCGAATTAAGGCTCTCTTCCAAAATCGTAAATCTGCAGCCGATACTTATTCCGCCAAAACAGCTAACAAGGGTGGCATCTTAGGCAAGATAAGTTACTTCGTAGAGACTGAATGGCAGACTTGGGACTTCTGTCTATTCTCTACTAGTCTACATCGTCGCTTTTTGAAGCAGGCCAAGAATCAACGGACTCGAGAAGAATTTGTTCTTGTTGGTCACCCCAAGAGTTTTGTCTCTGGAGATAGTTTTGAGCAATTGCTGAAGCAGATTAAGAATGACTTTAGGTCAATAACAATAGCAGAGTGGTATAATCAGAAGTCAAAAAAACTTTAGATTGTTCTGATTTAAAATAGCTTTTGTTCGTGCTTTAATACTGATTAGAAAGTATTTTTTACTAAGTTTGCCATAGAGCCTTAGGGCGATGCGAACTAAGATTTCGCAAGCTATTGAGGCCTGTTTGTTTTCTGTTTAATAACTATAATTAAGTCCTCCAAGGAGGGGCTTGTCGGTGAGAGTCCGACCGTTTGTAGTTTAGTATTATCTATCTTCGGCAATAGTCTTAACTATTCACCTCAATAGTTTTAACTATTCTCTTAAATACTTACGACTATTTTAAGGAATAATTATAACTATTTCCTAAAGTTTGGTTTTACTGGCTGGGCGAACCTTACACACTATGGCAGACAAAACATTAAATTACACACTACACCGGCGCAAGAGCACGGTAGGTAAGAGCAAAGGGCAGATGGTGCAAGTTGCCCTACCTTCGGGGCGTAGTCGCGTGGGCTTTCGTCATTTTTGCGAACGTGTAGCCAAAGGAACTACCTTTACGGCGCAAGAAGTTGCTGCAGTGATTAACTATTCTACAGAAATAGCGAAAGATATAGTAGCAGAGGGTCATATGGTTGAATTTGGAGATTTAGGAGTCCTTAAGCCTAGCTTCAAAAGTATACTCGTGCCTGTAGAAGAAAAATTCCTTGCATCTAAGCATATCGTTAAGCCTGTGGTTAAGCTGCAACCCTCTAAGGAGTATTTCACCTTGACCAATGTTGATTACGAGCGCATTGAGCCTAAGCCTAAGAAGAGCAAGAAGAATGAAGGAGGCCAGACACCTCCTCCCTCCGATGATGATTCGTCTAATGGAGATGGTCACGTTGGACTGTAGTCCTTATTAAAGGGATAGCTTACTCCAATCTATAAAGAGTGAGCTATCCCTATTTGTACACAATAATTGATATTCAATCTAGCTATATGCTAGCTTCATTCCTCAAATTAAAGAAATACTGCGAGCAAGAGGGCTTCAAAGGTTGGGATCCATACGATGGATTAAACTCAAAAGTCTTTCAAGCCTTGCCATGGCTCAAGCAATCAGCTCTATGTCGTCTGATTGTTATTCAGGGGTTTAAGCGTTGCCCAATTAACCTAAGGCATTTAGCCTTAGTTCCTAAGGAGTATAATGCTAAGGGGATTGGGCTGTTTCTCCAAGGCTATTGTAACCTCTATCGTCTTGTGGAGCGAGAGCCTCAATTGGCTAGGGAACTAGGTTCTCTTGAGGAACTCCGTGCTCAAATCAAGAAACTAGCAGATTTACTTTTAGAACTTCGCTCACAGGGTGGTTATAGTGGGGCTTGCTGGGGGTACAATTTCGATTGGCAGGCACGTAGATTATTCCTCTTTCCCAAATATACACCGACAGTTGTGGCTACCAACTTCTGCGCTACTGCACTGATAGAGGCCTATGAGGTTACTCGTGAGCAGCAGTATCTCGATGTAGCTCTCTCGGCAGCTCAATTTGTAATCAAGGATTTACAGCGCACTCCCTATAAGGATGGGGTCTTATTTTCCTATAGCCCTCTAGAGGGAAATGATACAGTCTTTAATGCTTCTCTGCTTGGGGCGCGTCTTCTAAGTTTCTGTTATCATTATACTAAGGATGAAGAATATCGTACCCTAGCTCGCCAAACGGTATCGGCATGCTGTGAAGCACAAGCCGAAGACGGCTCTTGGGTCTATGGGATGCTCCCTGTGCAGTCTTGGGTTGATAGCTTCCACACAGGTTATAATCTAGATGCACTCATTGCCTATCAAGAGCTAACGGGAGATGCTTCCTTTGCAGAGAATATAGAGCGTGGGCTGTCGTATTATCTAGAGCATTTCTTTGAGCAAGATGGAATGCCCAAGTATTATCACAATCGAACTTATCCGATTGATATTCATTGCCCCGGACAATTGTTTGTATCTCTGGCAAGACTTCATTGCTATGGCGAACATCATGAGCTAGCAAATCGAGTAATGGATTGGACTATCAGCAATATGCAGGATAAGAAAGGCTATTTCTACTATCAAATGAAGCCCGGCCTTAGCTCCAAAATCCCTTACATGAGGTGGAGCAATGCCTTCATGTTCTACGCAATGTCTTATTATTTACTGAATAAAGAATAATTGATGCAGCAAATACTACTAGGAGGGGTAGGGGTGTATCCCTTTGCTTCTGCAGGTGAGTTGATTAGTTATGTGGCAGAACATCCGGCTATATTGGTTGCAATCAATGCGGAGAAAATCATACATGCGACGGATGAGCTGAAAGCTATTTACAATCGTAATCTTGGTTATTCTGATGGGTCTGGAGCTGTGTTTGCACTCAAAAAGAAAGGCTATCAGCACGCCTGCAAAATAGCTGGCTGCGAGCTTTGGCTGAAGATTATTGAGCGATATAGTGGGGAGAAAACCTTCTACCTTGTGGGAGGTAAGCCCGAGGTTATTGAGGCGACCGTGCAGAAACTTCGTCAAGATTTCCCCACAATCAATATCGTTGGTTATAGAGATGGCTACCTCAAGAGCGGAGATGATGAAGCTCTAATCGCCGATATTGCCGAGAAGAAGCCTAGTGTCATCTTCGTAGCTATGGGCTCGCCTAAGCAAGAGTTGCTGATGGAACGTATGCAGAGGCAACATCCCGAGGCCATTTATCAAGGCCTTGGAGGTAGCTTTGATGTCTACACTGAGCGTGTAGATCGTGCGCCAGAATGGTGGATTCGCCATAATTTGGAGTTTGCTTATCGCTTGATTAAGCAACCTAGCCGCATTAAGCGTCAGATTCATCTCGTGCGCTTCCTATTCAGAGTGATGACAAATCAAATATAGACCTATGAAAAAGGTGATGCTAGTCTTCGGGACAAGACCCGAAGCAATCAAGATGGCTCCGCTAGTCAAGGAGTTCCAAGCTAGAGCAAATGAGTTTGAGACGATTGTCTGCGTTACTGGGCAGCACAGAGAGATGCTTGCACAAGTATTGAGTCTCTTTGAGATTACACCAGACTACGACCTCGCAATTATGAAGGAGGGACAAGACCTCTACGATGTGACGAGCCGAGTGCTGCTAGGTATGCGTGATGTGCTCAAGCAGGCACAGCCTGATGTCGTGCTCGTACATGGCGACACGACTACGAGCACGGCTGCGGCATTGGCTGCCTTCTATCAGCAGATCCCAGTGGGTCATGTGGAGGCAGGTTTGCGTACGCACAACATTTATAGCCCATGGCCAGAGGAAATGAACCGTCAATTGACAGGACGTATCGCTACTTATCACTTTGCCCCTACGGAGCTAAGCCGAAAGAATCTGCTTGCAGAGGGCGTTAGTGAGGAGCAAATCCTAGTAACGGGCAATACGGTAATCGATGCCCTACAGCAGGTCGTAGAGCGCATCAAGCAAGACTCTACCTTGCAGAAGCAAGTAGATGAGCAGCTCCTTGAGGCTGGTTACGATGTGTCTCGCCTTAGCCAAGAGCGTAGATTGGTGCTGATTACGGGGCATCGCAGAGAGAACTTCGGCGAAGGCTTCCTAAACATTTGCCGTGCGATCAAGACGCTGAGCGAACGATTCCCAGAGGTCGATTTCGTCTATCCTATGCACCTTAACCCCAATGTGCGCAAGCCTATTCATGAGGTTTTTGGTGAGGATTTGCAGGGGTTCGGCAATCTATTCTTCATTGAGCCGCTAGAGTATCTGCAGTTTGTTTCGCTGATGGAGCGTTCGTCTATTGTCCTCACTGACAGCGGAGGCATTCAGGAGGAAGCCCCCGGTCTTGGCAAGCCTGTGCTCGTGATGCGTGATACGACTGAGCGTCCCGAGGCTGTGGAGGCCGGTACGGTTAAGCTCGTCGGTACAGACTATGAGCGTATCGTCGAGTCTGTCGAGGCTTTGCTGACCGATGTGTCTGCCTATAGCCAAATGAGCCGAGCCAATAACCCTTATGGTGATGGTAAGGCCTGCGGACGTATAGCAGGGGCTTTGTTAAGATAAACGGATTATTCTGTTTTTTACCAGAGTGGGTGTATTGGGGCGTGAAGCCCAATACGCTCTCTCTTGATTGAAGTGTTTGTGATTGTAATCCATAGCCTGAGGGGTTGGAATTATGGTATGGGGTAGGTCTGTGGTGTTGCATACTTAGATTGTGTGTACCTAGAGATATAGCAGCAAAATAATCGTGATAATCGTTGAGAGGGCCGCTTATTATTAGTATCTTTGCGCCCGACAATACAGAGTGTTTATAAATAAATTACAGTAGATTATGCTGAATCCAATTAGGAAGACCATCACTTTGCCAGACGGACGTGAGATCGTTATCGAAACAGGCAAACTAGCTAAGCTAACAGATGGGGCAGTAACGGTTACTATGGGTAATACCGTCCTCCTAGCCACAGTGACGGCAGCCAAGGATGCTAACCCGGGTGTAGATTTCATGCCTCTTCAGGTAGAATACAAAGAGAAATTCTCAGCTATCGGACGCTTCCCCGGCGGGTTTACTCGCCGCGAAGGTAAAGCCTCCGATTACGAAATATTGACTTGCCGCCTTGTAGACCGTGCTCTTCGTCCTCTATTCCCAGACGATTATCACGCAGAGGTGTTTGTAAATGTAACGTTGTACTCCAGCGATGGCGTTGATATGCCTGATGCATTAGCTGGTCTAGCTGCCTCTGCAGCTCTGGCTGTGTCGGATATCCCATTCAATGGCCCAATTAGTGAGGTGCGTGTGGCCCGTGTAGATAGCCAGCTCGTAATCAATCCTACTTTTGAGCAACTTGCCAAAGCGGATATTGATATGATGGTCGGTGCTACTCTTGATAACATCATGATGGTTGAGGGGGAGATGCAGGAAGTGCAAGAGAGTGAAATGCTTGAAGCTATCAAGGTCGCTCACGAGGTTATCAAGGTACAGTGTCAGGCACAGTTAGAGCTTAGCGAGGCTTGTGGGAAGCTCAAGAAGCGTACCTACTGCCACGAAGAGAATGACGAGGAACTACGTGCCGATGTACGTACTAAGTGCTATGATAAGGTATATGCTATCGCAACCTCAGCTTCCAATAAGCAGACTCGTACAGCAGCTTTCGAAGCCGTTGTAGAGGAGTACAAGGCTAACTTCACCGAAGAGGAACTAGAAACGAAAGCTCCTCTTATCGCCCGCTATTACCACGATGTAGAGAAAGAAGCAATGCGCCGTGCCATCTTAGACGAAGGTAAGCGTCTAGATGGGCGTAAGACTACCGAAATACGTCCTATCTGGATTGAAACAGACTATCTACCTGGGCCTCATGGATCGGCTGTTTTTACTCGTGGAGAAACTCAGTCACTCACGACTGTGACGCTTGGAACCAAGAATGACGAAAAGCTCGTAGACGATGTACTCAACTATGGTAAAGAGCGCTTCTTGCTCCACTATAACTTCCCCCCATTCTCCACTGGAGATGCTCGTCCTCAGCGTGGTGTGGGTCGTCGTGAGATTGGTCATGGCAACCTTGCTCATCGTGCACTAAAGCGTGTGTTGCCAGAGAACTATCCATATGTACTACGCATCATCAGCGATATTCTAGAGTCCAATGGATCGTCCTCTATGGCCACTGTATGTGCTGGTACGCTTGCTTTGCGTGATGCAGGTGTTCCCATTATTCGTCCAGTGTCAGGTATTGCGATGGGGCTAATTAGCGAGAACAAGGGACAGAACTATGCTATCCTCTCAGATATCCTAGGCGATGAGGATCATCTAGGGGATATGGACTTCAAGGTGACGGGTACAGAGAAAGGTATCACTGCCACTCAGATGGATATCAAGGTTGATGGTTTGAGCTATGAGATCCTAGAGAATGCTCTTGCTCAAGCTCGTGAAGGCCGTCTGCATATCCTCGGTAAAATTATGGAGGCTCAACCAGAAACTCGTCCAGATCTTAAACCACATGCTCCACGCATCGAAACGCTACGTATAGGCAAGGAGTTCATCGGTGCCGTGATTGGCCCGGGTGGTAAAATTATACAAGGTATGCAGGAGAAGAGTGGTGCTACTATCTCTATCGAGGAAGTAGACGGACAGGGGATTGTCGAAATCAGTGGTACCAACAAGGCCTCAATTGATATTGCTCTAGGTATGATCAGAGCGATTGTAGCAATGCCAGAGGTTGGCGAGGTCTACCAAGGGCGTATCAGCTCAGTGATGCCATACGGTTGTTTTGTTGAGTTCTTGCCTGGTAAGGACGGTCTACTACATATCTCAGAGATTGATTGGAAGCGCTTCGAAACAATTGAGCTAACAGGTCTAGAAGAAGGGCAGAACATTGAGGTTAAGCTCATCGAAATCGACCCTAAGACTGGTAAGTTCAAGCTCAGCCGTAAGGCTATGCTTCCTAAGCCAGAGGGCTACACTGAGCCAGAGCGTCGCCCACGCCCAGATAGAGGCGAGCGTCGCCGCAGAGATTAGTCTCCACGAGGCTTACTCTCTCTACAGCGCTTGAGATAAGTGGGCTGTGTCGAGCATTCGGCGCAGCCCATTTTTGTACTTCTACATTATAGATAGAGTACTATAAGATGTGCGATGGCTAGTAAGAAAAATAGATGTAGAGTATACGCAGAGAGTGATCGCTTGCGTTTAATGTGTAATAGAGGCTCTCTTGATATATCTACTGCTCTGCATCTTTGTACAGATAGTAATAAACAACTTGCCCCTTGGCGATGGTTATCATATACATAGGTAAAGTAGATGTATTGAGTGTTGTACATAGATTTTTATTGATAAACCAAACGTATATAAACTCTAAACGAAAAAGTAATTATGAGGAAAAGAACAGCTATGAGCCTAGGGTTACTGGCCGTAACCCTGCTAGCCCTGCTGGGATGGACACAAACTAAAAAGGAACAGAATATGAATACAAAGACAACGGAGAATAGCCGTGTGATCTATTTTGCAGGTGGATGCTTCTGGGGCACGGAGCACTTTTTTAAGCAAGTAAGAGGAGTCGTTAGTACAGAAGTTGGCTACGCCAATGGACATACCTCTAACCCTACATACGAGGAGGTCTGCCGCAAAGATACAGGCTTTGCCGAAACGGTTAAGGTAGAGTATAATCCCGAGGAGGTGGAGCTCAAGCTTTTGCTAGAGCTTTTCTTCTATACAATCAATCCAACCCAACTCAATCGTCAAGGTAATGATATTGGGACGCAGTACCGCACAGGAATCTATCATGTAGATGAGTCCGATGTCCCCGTGATACAAACTGCTCTCAAGGCACTAGCTCGCAAGTACACTCAGCCAATAGTTGTGGAGCAAGAGCCTCTACTCAATTTTTACCCAGCAGAGCAATATCATCAGGATTATCTAGATAACAATCCTACGGGTTACTGCCACATAGAGCCCGGGTTATTTACGTTAGCTAAACAAGCTAATCCAGAGCCAAAGGTAGAAATTCGCAAGATGAATGATGCTGAACTTAAAAGTAAACTGACTCCAGTTCAGTATGCTGTGACGCAACAGAACGCTACGGAGCGTCCTTTTGATAATGACTACTGGGACGAATACAGAGAAGGTATCTACGTGGATATCACAACGGGAGAGCCACTTTTCATCTCAACTGATAAGTTCGATTCGGGCTGTGGCTGGCCTAGTTTCTCTAAGCCGATTGACAACAAACTACTTGATGAGAAACTGGATCGCTCGTATGGCATGACTCGTGTTGAGGTACGTAGTAAGATGGGCGACTCTCATCTAGGACACGTTTTCAACGACGGCCCAGCCGACAAGGGAGGTCTACGCTACTGTATCAATAGTGCTAGCCTCAAGTTTGTACCTAAGGAAGAGATGCGTGCCAAAGGTTATGGCAAGTATCTACCACTTCTAGAGGTAAAAGACACGAAGAAATAGTTCACTTAATTAATATGCAACAGCTTCAGCTTCGCCTAAGCCCAGAGAAGGCTGCCTCCGATGCTACGATCAGAGCCCAAGCCGCCAAACTTCTTCGCTGTGGGATTGACGAGATCTCCTCTGTACAGATTCGTCGGCACACTATTGATGCTCGCCAGCGCCACATTGTTATTAACTTGACGATTGATGTTTACATGCAGGGAGAGAAACCTCAGATAGATGATTTCAGTGATATTGTTTATCCAGATGTTTCCTCTAGGCCCGCAGTGGTTGTGGTAGGAGCAGGGCCTTGTGGTCTCTTTGCTGCCCTAAGGCTGATTGAGCTAGGGCTTCGTCCGCTCATTGTAGAGCGTGGTCAGGAAGTTATGAAGCGCCGACGAGATCTCTCCTTGCTACACAAAACAGGAGAGATTGATCCCGAGAGCAACTATAGCTTTGGTGAGGGTGGAGCTGGTGCATTCTCCGATGGTAAGCTCTATACACGCAGTAAGAAGCGTGGTAGTGTAGAGAAGATATTACGTGTCTTCTGTAAGTTTGGGGCAGATCCTAAGATACTTGTTGATGCTCATCCGCACATTGGTACGGATAAATTACCTAAGATCATCAAACAGATGCGAGAGCAGATTATCACCTCTGGAGGAGAGGTACACTTCGGCTGTCGTATGGACGAGCTAATTGTAGAGGGAGGTCGAACTCGTGGTATTGTTACCTCTACGGGGCAAGCATTTTGGGGGCCAGTTATTCTGGCCACTGGCCACTCAGCTCGTGACTTGTATCGCTATCTACATCGTACAGGTATATTTCTTGAGGCTAAGCCTATCGCTGTGGGTGTGCGTCTAGAGCATCCTCAAGAGTTGATCGACCAAATTCGCTATCACAATCGCCAGGGGAGAGGCAAGTATCTTCCTGCTGCTGAGTATGTCTATAAGACGCGGGTTCGAGAGCGTGGCGTGTATAGCTTCTGTATGTGCCCCGGTGGATTTGTCGTTCCTGCAGCAACAGCACCAGAGGAAACGGTGGTTAATGGAATGTCCCCTGCGAATCGAGGCTCCAAATGGGCGAACTCAGGTATGGTCGTAGAGCTACGACCCGAGGATATGATACATACAGGGGTTGAGATCTCAGATAAGACTACTCCATTGGCGCTAATGGAGTGGTGCGAGCGGTTTGAGCATTTGAGTTACCTAGCGGCCAATCGCTCGTTGAGAGCGCCAGCACAGAGGCTAACAGACTTTTTGAATGCACGTTTGTCTTCATCACTTCCCTCTACATCCTATAATATGGGGCTAACCTCTAGCAATATGCACGACTGGATGCCTCGCTTTATTACTCATAGGCTCGCCGAGGGCTTTAAGGCTTTCGACCGAATGACTAAAGGTTTTATCTCCGAGGAGGCTCAACTCATCGGTGTTGAGAGTCGGACATCATCTCCAGTTCGTATCCCTCGTTTGTATGAAGGCGATAGAGCTTATCAGCATCTAGACCTAGAAGGATTGTATCCCGCAGGAGAAGGAGCTGGTTATGCTGGTGGGATTGTTTCTGCCGCTATTGATGGCGAGAATGCGGCTCAGGCTTTAGCTTTTCAGGTTAAGTTCAACGTCTAACTTTTGAAATTGAAATAAATAATTCTGTATATTCGTAGAATAAAAACGATTTTCTTGCGTTCATATCCCATCAGGGTTATTGTGCAGAGGTGCGATGATTGTGTGAAATACGAAGTTCAATGTATAACTAAATTCAAGACAATGAAAAAGATTTTAACTCTATCCCTCCTTGCTCTAGCTTTGGGAGCCTGTAGTGGTGGCAAGACTCAAACTAGTGCGTCCGACAGCGTCGCTGCTACTCACACTGTTGAGGCCGCAGTTCTAGGAATTGGCGTCTATACGGGAATAATTCCCAACGCTGATGCTACGGGCTCCGAAGTAATGCTAGAGCTCAAGAGTGATATGACGTTTGTAGAGCTGAGTAAGGTAGAAGCTGGTAATAATGAAACAGGAGAGTATCGTGAGGAAGGAACGTTCTCTCTCAAAGGTGAGGATCTGGTGCTGACCTATACCACGTCTCCCGATATGGTAAAGAGAGCATATCTACGTGGCGATTCTATTCAGCTTTTGGATGCAGAGGGCAATATTCCTGAGCTTCCCTATGTTCTTAGATTGAAGAAGTAATTCTGGTCGTTTCTGAGTGTGAGCTTGGGTTTGTACTGCCTTGGGTAGTGCAGGCCCAAGTTTCTTTATTTCCCTATTCTCAAAGGAGGGAGGAAAGTTCAGTGGGGCTCTGGCAAAGCCTTAGGAGTATCTGTAAAAACAAGGCGGTGCGCCAAGAAACAACTGGCACACCGCCTTAGGGTGTATAGCACTCTAGCTTCTGGGCTAGAGAAAAGATGATAGGTTACTTAACGATATCAAGCAGCTCAATCTCGAATACGAGCGTGCTGAAAGGATCGATTGAGTAGCTACCCTGCTCTCCGTAAGCTAGGTCGTAGGGAATCACTACCTTTACCTTCTCGCCAACTTTCATTAGAGTTAGCATTTCTGTCCAGCCCTTAATCACACCGTTAGCAGGGAACTCGATGCCTTCTTCATTCTTGTCGAATTCTGTGCCATCAATAAGCGTACCTCTATATTTAACCTTTACCTTGTCTTCGGCAGTTGGTGTAGCACCAGTACCGGGTTGCTCTACCTTATAGGCTAGGCCACTCTCGGTTGTCTGCACGCCTTCTTCCTTCTTGAAGTTTTCGATGAACTCTGCACCCTTTTGTTTGTTGGCTCCGAACTTCTTTTCGTTTTCTTCAGCCTGCTTGCGCATTTCCTTCTCTTGCTTCATCTGGCCAAAGCGCATCATCAAATCCTGAGCGATGCTGTCGTTCATCGTGATCTTGGTAGAGTCGCCTTGTAGCGCTGCGCGATAGGCAGACACAAGCTGTGCGATGTTGAGAGAATCACCCTCGATCTGACGAGCTAGACCCGCACCTGTGATACCACCTGCGAAGTAGCTAAACATCTCGGGATTGCTCACAGCCTTCTCAAAGCCCTCTAGGAATTTCATCGAGTCAATATCCTGACCCTGCTCACGTGAATACTTAATAGTTTCTGCCATCTGACGACCTTGTAGAAGACCGAGTGCGTAAGACATGCTATCCAATCCGCTTGATGGGTTACCAGCCTTCTGGCTGCAAGAGAAGCCACCCAATACTAGTGCAAGGGCAGCTACTGCTACTGAAAATTTTTTCATTGTTGTTTATTCTATATAGTTTATTCTTGTTATTTCTTTCTCCCTGAGCTACGCTTAGCTTTCTTGGCATTGGGGGCTACTGCTTTGGGTTCCTCAGCAGGAGTTGGTTCTACGTATGGCTTGATCTCGTGGAGCTCGACCTCAAAGATTAGTGTTGAGTGGGGAGCGATGTCACGCCCTGCTCCACGCTCTCCATAGGCTAGAGAGGCTGGTATGTAGAACTCATACTTCGCACCCTTCTCCATCAAGCAGATCCCTTCAGTCCAGCCGGGGATCACTTGTAGTAGGCTAAAGGTGGCAGACTGCCCACGCTTGTAGGAGCTGTCGAACTCTTTGCCGTCTATTGTGCGACCTACGTAATCGACAACTACGGTGTCCTGTACCATTGGCTTGATGCCAGTAGCTGGGCGAAGTACACGATACTGTAGACCGCTCTCGGTTGTTTTGACGCCTTCCTTAGTCTTGTTGGCTAGCAAGGCCGAGTCATTTCGGTGCTTGAGTTCTTGTAGCTCTCGCTCCTGAATCTTCTTGATGTAGTCTTGTAGGAACTTCTGAGCATCTTCTAGTTTAAAGCGCTCGTTTTGCTCCTTCATGCCCGCCGAGAAGCCCTCGAGAATGAGGTCTTTGCTTAGAGAATCTCCGGGTAAATCCGAGATGCTACGACGGAAGCCATCGCCATTGACAAAGCCTAATACATACGCTGCGGAGTCCACCTCGTTAGCTAAAACGGAACCAACTGGGACAACTTGCTTAGCTACTTTTGGAGAACAAGCTACTGCGCCTAGTAGCGCTAGGCTGGAGGCGCAGATTGTTTTGAGTTGCGTCTTCATATAGATATTATAACGTAGTCGTCCGAGTAATTTATACAATGTTTAGAAGCTCGATGATGAAGATGAGCGTGCTACCGGGCTGTATGTGCTGCCCAGCACCTCTATCTCCGTATGCTAGATCCGAGGGGATCGTTACTTTCCACTTGGAGCCTACTGGCATGAGTTGTAGGATCTCTGTCCAGCCCTTGATAACGCCACGTAGAGGGAACTCGGCAGGCTCTCCGCGATCTATAGAGCTGTCGAAGACAATCCCATTGATGAGCGTACCATGATAGTGGCACCTAACTGTATCTTCTAGCTTTGGCTTGGCGCCATCACCCTGCTTGATGATCTCGTATTGTAGCCCACTCTCTAGCGTTGTTACTCCCTCCTTGTGAGCATTGATTTTGAGGAACTCCTCGCCTGCCTCTTTGTTGAGCTTGACAGCCTTAGCCTGTACCTCTGTGAAGTATTGGTTGATTACTCCCTTGGCTTCCTCGAAGCTCATACTAGGAGTTTCGCCTTGCATGATGCTCTTCAGACCTGCTAGAAATTCATCGTAGTTGAGTCCCTCGAAGCCAGAGGCTACGAAGTTCTGTCCAATACTCAGCCCTAGGGCATAGCTTACTTTATCCATTGTACTTGTTTCGTTACACATTAAATCTCTATTGTCGCCTAAATCGGTGTGTATTAGGCGACACAAATTTAGTTATTTATTTTCTATAATATTAGGTCGTGCCTTTGCTCCGATCGTGCATGCGGAGCTGTCTCAAATTCATTCTGCCTAAAGTCCCCTCCCTGAGTCTACTTGAGCTGCTTGAGTACGTGCCCCATACGCTCCTTCTTCGTCCTCATATATTGCTCGTTGTGCTCGTTGGGAGCAACCTCTATTGGTAGCACCTCGCTTACCTGAAGCCCGTATGCCTCTAGGCCAACACGTTTGACAGGATTGTTAGTCATCAGACGCATACGATGTACCCCAAGCTCTCGTAGGATTTGTGCACCTACACCGTAATCACGCTCATCGGCATCATGGCCTAAGTGTAGATTGGCGTCTACGGTATCTAGACCATTTTCCTGTAGCTTGTAGGCCTTGATCTTGTCCATTAGACCAATGCCTCGGCCTTCTTGATTGAGGTAGACAATGAGACCTCGTCCAGCCTCCTCAATCATTTGCATGGCTTTGTGGAGCTGTTCGCCGCACTCGCATCTCTGAGAGGAGAAGATATCTCCAGTCATACAGCTAGAGTGTACACGTACGAGCACCTCTTCTCCATCGGCGATGTCCCCCTTGAAGAGGGCGATATGTTCTAGGCCATTCGACTTTTGGCGGAAAGGGATCAGTCTAAACTTACCGAAAGCGGTGGGCATCATCACCTCTTCGCCACGTTCTACGATCACCTCTGTACGCAGCCGGTAGGCTATGAGATCCTTAATTGTAATGATTTTTAGATTAAATCGCTTGGCTACCTCTATCAGATCAGGCATACGTGCCATCGTGCCGTCTTCGTTGATGATTTCGATCAGAGCAGCGACAGGTTGCATACCAGACAGACGAGCGAGATCGACAGCAGCTTCGGTGTGCCCAGCTCTGCGTAGCACACCTTTGCTCCTTGCCCTAAGCGGACAAATATGTCCCGGGCGAGCAAGGTCTGTGGGCTTAGTTTCGGGATCTGCGAGGGCGAGTATGGTCTGTGCTCTGTCGTACATAGACACCCCAGTTGTGCAGCCACGACCTAGACGATCGACTGTGACAGTGAATGGGGTTTCGTGTACAGAAGTATTCGTTGGCACCTGCATCTCTAGCTCTAGCTGGGCGGCACGCTCCTCTGTGATAGGGGCGCATAGGACGCCACGGCCGTAGCGCATCATGAAGTTGATTTTCTCTGGAGTTACCTTCTCGGCGGCAATGATGAAGTCGCCTTCGTTCTCACGATCTTCGTCGTCTACTACAATGAGGAACTCACCCTTGCGGAAGTCCTCTAGGGCTTCCTCTATAGTGCTTAGCTTAAACTCACTCATAAGCGTCATTAATTGGTTTCTTTACTTTCTATACTCCTCTCCAATAGAGGGATCAGCTCCGATAGAGCGGTATTCATCGCCCTAAGTCCACTATGCAGGCGCTCACGATGAATGCGCAGTAGCAATAGTAGCGGTAGCGATATAGGTAGCAGAGTCAGTAGCAGTATGCTACGACCCCTAGTACTAGGTAGCCCAAAGGGAGCTAGGCTCTTGGGTAGGAGAGGTAGATCGTTTGTTTTGGTTAGTATAAGTGGATGATTAACTCTTCTTAGTTTATCGGCCAATGCTTCAACGTGCTGGTATACACTCACTGGCGCATGGCTATATTTCTGCCCATGGACTAGGACGTGTGCGATGGAGCTATTCATTAGCTTAGAGGCGAGCAAATCCTCAGACTCGGCCAATAGTACTCGAGCTTCGCTTAGTACGGTCTGGTAATTCGGTTCGCACTCACCTTCGATAGGCTCTACTACACGCACTGGGACGTAGGTACCCGTGAGGCGTCTCCATAGATTGACGTAGGTCTCTACATTGAGGCTCGTAGAGTCTAGCGAAGCTTTGTAGGTTAGGAATGCTCCTATTGGGAATAACACCAAGGCGCTGAGCCACATTCCGAAAGCAACGGATACCGACTCATTCTTCGTCATGTTGAACCCAAAGGTGTCAATGATATAGTAGATGATGAAGAAGAGTACCGACGCAACAACAGGCATACCGATCCCACCCTTACGAATGATTGCACCAAGTGGAGCCCCGATGAAGAAGAAGACGAGGCAAGCAGCTGGCAGAGTGAACTTGCGGTGCCACTCCTGCCCATTGGTTCGAAACGTGTTGAAGACATCTCGGTCGCTATATAGCCGTCCGTCAGCCTCGGACTCAACCATACGCAGATCACTGATAGACCTAGTAAGCATACGTAGTGTATCGCCAAGGGTAGGTAGATATATGAGGCTGTCTATATTGACCTTTCGCTGGAGCGGTTCGTCTATATTCAGCGCTTCTAGCTGTTGCTTGGCCCATGTAGAGGTATCTGAGGGGCTAGGCATAGAGTGAGAGTAACGCTGGGAGAAATCCTTGTTGGTTAGCGCTTCCTCAGTGAAGGTGCGGATACTATCTAGAACCAATCCAGTGGAGTCGATGGCTGCTTGGAGTTGATTGAGGTTTTTGCCGATGAAGAGCTTACTCAACTCCTCCTCGCCCTGTTTGCGGAAGTTTGCATCGAAGGGGATTACGATTTCTTTGAAAGAGAATGACTCAATGGCACGAGGTGTAGGCGTAGCCTCCATATACTCTGGTTCCTCCAGATTTTCGAAGCTCTGTCCATTATATAGACGCCACGTGATGTAGGTCTTACCTGAATCCATAACGATGCGCCCAGAGTCAGCCCGAATGATACGTGCCTTGTCGCTCCCTTGGGAGTGGTCGTAGATCATTAGATCAAGCATACGCCCGGCATGCTGTCTATCTCTGCCTTTGATGAAGATGCTATACCCATCGATGCCATTGTAGAAGACCCGCTCGGGGATCTCTAGCTCGGGGTTGGAGAAGCGAGCCGAATAGAGCAGGGTCCACATGCGCACCTGCGAGGTGATCATAAAGTCATTCTGGAAAGCAAATAGCCCCACAGCAAGCAGCGACACCGCAAAAAAGAGGGGGAGCATCATGCGATAGAGGGACATGCCAGAGGCTTTCATGGCTAGTAACTCTAGGCGCTCACCCATGTTGCCAAAGAACATAAGGGAACCGAGCAAGATGCCCAAAGGCAAGGCCATGGGTAGGAAAGACATCGCAGCATAGAAGAGGATCTGAGCGATGATGAAGACATCTAACCCCTTGCCGACCAATTCGTCTACGTATCTCCATAAGAATTGCATCACCACAATCAACCAACAGAGCAAGAAACTCATTAGGAGCATGGGGAGGTATCCCTTGAGGATATATCTATCTACTATTTTGAGCACCTCAATTATTTAGTTTTTAAGCTGCTTCCTCGTCACACGCAATAGGAGGACACATCTGCAAAAAATCCCTACAAACTTAGGCAAAAAATCTGTATTGCTTACCAAGTTATCTCTGTCTTGTATAGTGTGCAAAAGACCCACGGAGGGTGTGCTCTACGTGGCACGCCCTCCGTGATAGTCTTTAGACCTTGGCAATATGAGCAAGTACCTCCTTGCTTATCGTGAGGTCTACGCGTATTGCCTTATTAGCCCTAGTGTTTTGGATAATCAGTGACACCGTCATCTGTACGGTAGTACTGGTACCAAGTGACTACGTCTCTCTGATGCGTTTCTAGAGTTTTTTTCGATAGGCGTACACTTGACCTCAGATTAAATCCTGAACCCTTTTTACTTAGACTCAGATCTCTTCTGGTCTTCGCTGGATCATTATTCTCCGAGTAATATGATTTTGAGTGTATGCCATACATACCCGTTTTAGAGAAGGCAAATTGCTCTATACTGGTGTAGCTCGAGGAGGGACTAAGGGGACTACTACTACTTCTCAAACCACTGAATATATCCCCAAAATACGTACCGAAGGTGTTAGGATCCATCTCTTTATGGCGGCTTCTAGTAGTATCGCTATGAGGGTAGAAAAGTTTTACTTCAAAATGGCTTGCGGTACCCTCCCAGAAGCTTGTATCTTGAATTCGTTGTAGTATCTCAGCTTGGTCTAATGCATTGCCAACATATTTGGTTGTTACCCTGAGGTGTTTGCCTGAACCGGAGACTTTTCCATATTTGTTGTCCGCTTCTTTGGGTTGTCTGCTGCCATCATCTACGAACTCATATAGATAAGCTGTACACTGATCTCCGTCGAAGTAAACTGGGAGCTTGTCGGTGGTATAAAATTGCCCTCCCTGCAGAGGCCTCTTATCTCCCGTTATTTTTACTTCATTGTCACGAGGGTTCGAGGCACTTGGTTGAGTATAAAAATTAACACTTCCAAATCTTATGGCATAGACTTTGCCATCACCATTGCCGATGTAGATCTCTTCTACCACCTCATGATTTTGGTCAAACGGAGAATAGTTGATTGGGATTGATCTCTTGCGTGGGGCAAAACGAGTTTTGAAGGAAAATACATCGATATCATCAGCGCCCGTTAGTCCAATAGGTACAAAGATATTATTCGCAGGGGGGAATACATACTTCATAATATCGGTAGAACGATTGTATGTTGCCTCGTCAATGTCGGGGTAGGCTACCTTAGGCTGGATTCTAGGGTCTTTCTTATGCTCCAGACCCTCTGCACTCCAATCAAAAACAACTCCATCATAGTCAAAGAGGTCTCCAGTTGGATTGCCAAGTGAGCCACTCTCTTTGAGATCTTCGTCTAGAATCCACTCTGTGGGCATGCTTGGGCGTTCTTTTATGGTAAAGTGAACAGAATAAGCTCTTTTCTCGTTGAGTAAATGCTCTTGCATATTCTCTGATCCTCCTTTGCTATTCACACGTTCAAATCTAGGCCCCTTGGCTAATAAGTCTGGAAACTCCCATTCTAGTAGACCAAGTGTGGTGGGAGAGCCATTGAGGTTGTTTTGTCCCCAAACCCAGTAAATAACAGACTTGGCGTAAACTTCGCTAATAGCCACATCTTTACCCGTAGTGGAGTCGAAGAGCATATGCTTTCTGCTACGATTGCTTGTCTGATTGCCTGCCCCCGTCCCTATGATAGTAACGGGCTGTTTAGGGTTTGGCATCAAAGAGGCCAATCCATCGGATATGGGAGTAGTTCTTGTGACGCTTTCTCCATTCTTTGATGAAAAATCAAGAGTCAGATCACGCAACCCTCTAGAGAGGTCTTCGGACATATAGTAGGGAGCCATCCTTTTATTGGCAGAGGTACGTAAGTTGAAACGAGGTCGCTCTGGAGATAAATAGGTGCCAATGTTTTGGAGGGCGCCGCGTCCCAAAGGATGAGGAATATATTTCGTTTGGGTAGTGTTTGCATACGCCCTATAGTCAAAGTCTGTTTTGTTTGAGATCTCTACCTTGATCAGTACTCCCATTGGGCTAAATGTAAAGGCCCCAGATAAGGTGGGTACTCCCGAGTTGTTTTTGTCGAGACCTGCTTTAATCCATTTTGACACGAAGGGAACTTGTAGCTCCTTGGCTTGCTTATTCACTTCTTGTACACCATTGGGCTTGAAGGTTACTTTTGCTCCTTCTCTTTTGCCACCACCCATCACAGCTGCCATATACCATGTTTCTCCAAGGGCAGGCTCTTTGACGCTCCCTCCATTATTTATAGGCATAAGTGTAGCCGTCTTGTTTCTCGCAGAGAGCTTGATCCTACCATCAGGGCCATGAGTGATCTCGTCCCACTCGATATTTGCATAGCCAACAAGCTGATCGCCCATGCGTAGAAAAATAGTTGTGGCGAGGGCCTTCCTGTCTAGAGCGTTATTCCCCGTCAAGAAGATCTTGGGGGCCTTGTTCCCCTTGCTAGTATCGAAGGTTAGAGCCCTCAATTCTTCGTCCGAGATTAGCCCCATCGAGCGAAGTTCGTGCCCACTGAGTTCGGAGCTTAGGCTTATTTCGATCTTTGCGTCTTTCTGACCTTTCTTGCCCCCTCCCCCTTCTTGCTCAATTTGTGGCTCTATATCCTTGCCACAGGCATATACACTTAGGGCCAAGCATAGAGCACTCAGGGTTTGTAATATTCTTAGGTATTTCATATTCTTTGTTTGTGTACTATAGTTTTTTATGTAGATGATTTCTTAGATAGCCTATAGCTCTTCGATTTCTCCATCGAAATCCTCTATTTCTCCAGTGATGGAGAATGTAACAAGTAAACTGGTTAGAGATAAATTCACCTCCCCAAATGCAATAGGCGGTACGTAACGCAGCCTTGCATCGATCTTTTCTTTCGATAACATAAGTTTAATAGTATTAACTTGATGATTGATGTTTTTTTCTAATAAAAATGGATGTGCCTACTCGCTGGTCAATATGTAAAAAAGAGAGAGCCCCGAGAGTGAAACGCTGAGACTAGAGCAAACCATTTTGATATACAATAGGCTTGTAGTATAACTGTCTGTATAATAAAGAATAAATTAAATTAAGTAGTCTAAGAGCGCCTCTAATCGAGTTGCCCTAAATCAATAATTTGGGCTGCAAAGATATATTTTGTGTTTTTTTAGCCAAATTAATTTTGTGCATGTTTTGTTTGATGTATTTAATATTTAGGGCTTCCCTTGCTGTATGCTGCCTTGGGGAAACATAGTCGAGCCCTTTGATTTCGGGAGATGTAGCGATATTCTGAGAAGGAGATCCTGATCTCCTAGAGAGGGGGAGAAGTGTAGTTATATTTTTTGATGTATTGGGATTTTGGTTCAATCGGTCATCTTCTCGCCCTATGACCTATGCACTTGGGGGGGGGTGTCGTCAGATCATAGAGCTATATGGAGTGTAGAGGGGGAATACATATATTTACATTTTGAGCCTTGGACGAGTTCGTTTTGGATCTTTGCGCCGAAAATCATTAGACCTCGTATTTGCCCCCTAGGAGCCCCTAGGAGGCCTCCAGTATCGTTTGGGTACTTTGTTCCAGCGGTGAGTAAAAAGCCTCTCTAGGGGCTTTGTTTGTAATTGATTTATAACGAGTATTTTGTCTTTGTTTTTGGAGGCGATTTTAGGCTCTGTCCCCACTGTTTCTGGTGTTTCTTCCCATCAATCTTGTAGAGTTGATGGACATATCCTAGCGAGTAAGTCCATCGGTTTAGGTGCTCCTTCCCATTAATTATTTTGAGAAGCCTCGTTATTCTTTAATAATTGAGGTTGCATTAGTCTGAGTTTTTACCAATGTATTAACGTTTCTTGACACATGGATAGACAAACGAAGGTCTTAAGTAGAGTGGGTGGGGTATAGTGATGTCCCATATTATGCCCAAGCTAATCGGAGCTGTAGCTCAAAGAGCAGTAAATCTATTGGTTGCCCGAGGCCAGAGAGCTCATAAGGCTCTATATGTGTTTTCAGCTTATCCCTATCGGAGTGTGTGCATCTAGCTAGGTCAGTCAAGAGCGGATATATAGAGGCTAGAGCCTACTTTTGGGGCGACTCCGAGGTATTGGAGGTACTACTGCGCTTTCTATTCCTAGGGTGGAAGCTCTCTATTTGCTGGCGTAGCTTGGTTCTATCTATATGGGTGTAGATCTCGGTTGTACCGATGTCTTCGTGTCCTAGCATGAGCTGGATAGCTTGTAGGTTGGCTCCACCCTCAAGTAGAGCTGTGGCGAAGCTGTGGCGAAAGGTGTGTGGACTAATGTTTTTGGTAATTCCGGCAGTTACTGCAGCCTCCTTGATGAAGACGAAGACCATATTGCGAGAAATAGCCTGACCACGCTTGCTCAAGAAGACATAGTCCTCGTGCCCTCGTTTGGGAGTAGGGCGGTTGGCGGAGAGGTAATCTTTAAGCACCTCTATCGCCGAGGGGCTCATTGGTACTAGACGATGTTTACGCCCTTTGCCATATACCCTTAGGTAGGCTTCTTCCAAAAACAAATCGCTGTACTTGAGATGGCACAACTCACTGACCCGTAGCCCACAGCTAAAAAGGATCTCCAAGATGGCTCTGTTCCTTAGCCCCTCTATGCCGCCCTTGCTTGCTGCTGCCTCTATGATACTATCTACCTCGTCGGTGGATAGGACACAGGGTAAGTATTGCCCGAGTTTAGGGCTCTCGAGTAGCTCACTTGGGTCTGCCGAGATATAGTCCTCAAGGACTAGGAAGCGAAAAAAACTCCTTACCCCAGCGATGATCCGAGCAATAGATCTAGTCTGTATGCCTAGGTCGTACAGACTAGCGACGAAGTGCTGCAGGTCTTGGTACGACACCTTGGTCAGATCCAAGCCTTGCGCTTCGCTCCAAGAGATCAGTTTGCCTACATCTTCTAGGTAAGCCGAGCAGCTGTTGGGCGTTAGCCCCTGCTCTAGCCTCAAGTAGTAGAGATATTTCTCCGTAATATTCTCAGGAATCAATGAGATAAATTAAAAATAATTAGTTACCTTTGCAAAGTTAATGAAACTAGCGAATAACCAATCAATGAGGAGGATGCGTATCGTCGTTGTGAATGGCCCCAATCTGGCTCGTATCGGTTCTCGAGAGCCAGAGATCTATGGGTGTGCCTCTCTCGATCGTTTCCTTGATGACCTCAGACAAGGTTACTCAGATGTGGAGCTAATCTATCTACAAAGCAACCATGAGGGGGCTCTCATAGACTATCTCTACCAAGCGCAAGACGAGGGCTGTGTGGGTATCATACTCAATGCAGGTGCCTATACGCATACATCTATTGCCCTGCTCGATGCCATCAGAGCGATACAGATCCCCGTGGTGGAGGTTCATCTGAGCAATATCCATGCTCGTGAGAGTTATAGACACGAATCACGTATTGCCTCTGGGTGCCTCGGTGTGATCACTGGCTTTGGTTTGGATAGCTATAGATTGGCTCTGGAGGCTTTGCTAGCAAAATTGCAATGTGTAAATTCTAAAGAATAATCCAATTAATTACCCAAGAAAAGATGAAGAAGACTAAAATTGTCGCTACCATCTCCGACTTGCGTTGCAGCGTGGAGTTCCTTCGCCCCCTTGTCGAGGCTGGTGTGAATGTGGTTCGTATGAACACGGCTCACATGACCAAGGAAGGTATCACAGAGGTGATCAACAATACACGTGCCGTAAGCAAGGATGTAGCTGTACTACTCGACACTAAGGGGCCAGAGGTACGTACGACCACTCTAGAAGGAGATCCAGAAGAGAAGCGCCTATTCTCTGCAGGTGACAAGGTCGTATTCATGGCTAACCCAGAGGTTAAGACTAACAACGAAATCATCAACGTAAACTACGTAAACTTCGTGCACGACGTACCCGTAGGTGCTCGTATCCTCCTCGATGATGGTACACTCGTATTCCTCGTAGAGGCCAAGGAAGATGATAAGCTATTCACGACTTGCCAGAATACTGGTAAGCTCGGTAGTCGCAAGAGCGTCAATGTACCCGGAGTACGTATTGATCTACCTTCGCTCACAGAGAAGGACCGTGGCAATATCCTGCACTCTATCCCACAGAACATCGAGTTCATTGCTCACTCATTCGTACGCAACAAGCAGGATATCCTCGATATTCAGGAGATCCTTGATGCACACAACAGCGACATCAAGATCATCGCTAAGATTGAGAACCAAGAAGGGGTAGACAACATCGACGAGATCATCGAAGTAGCTGGCGGTATCATGATCGCTCGTGGTGACCTCGCTATCGAGGTGCCAGCCGAGAAGGTGCCTAGTATCCAGCGCATGATCATCAAGAAGTGTATCGCTGCCAAGAAGCCTGTGATCGTGGCTACGCAGATGCTCCACACGATGATGGAGAACCCTCTGCCTACCCGTGCCGAGGTGAGCGACATCGCCAACGCTGTTTACTACCGCACAGATGCTGTGATGCTCTCTGGCGAAACTGCCAATGGTAAGTATCCACTAGAGGCTGTACAGACAATGGCTCGTATCATTGAGGAGGCCGAGGCCACTCTGCACTCTACCTACGACGATGAAGTGCCTCACTCCAAGGAGGTGAGCACGACTACGGCTTATCTAGCCAAGCAGGCGGTCAAGAGCGTAGAGAAGATCGAGACACAGACGATCATCACAGACAGCTATACTGGTCGCACGGCTCGCTATCTGTCTTCGTTCCGTGCTACTGTGCCAGTGTGTGCTATTTGCTACAACGAAACTCTATCTCGCCAGTTGGCTCTAAGCTATGGTGTTAATGCTCACTACGAAGGAGAGAACGCTAGCGACAAGGCTCGCCTCGTGGCAGGTATTAGACACTTCATTAATACGGGCGTAATCACCAAGGACTATCAGGCTGCTTACATGAGTGGTACGATCGGTGTCACTGGTGCGGCTCACTGCTTGGAGATTGAAACTGTAGAAACTCTAATCGAGCGCAACAAGTAATCCCAGCAGCCCTCGTGGCTCTTACCCGCTCAATAGGTCGAGTATTCGACCTATTGAGCGGGATTTTTTCGTGCAAAGTCCAGAAGTAACCTTGGTAATACTGAGATTATTGATTATCTTTGCAGTGCTTTCGTAAATGAAGAGCTGGTTGGGTAGCTCAGCTGGATAGAGCAATAGCCTTCTAAGCTATCGGTCCTGGGTTCGAATCCCAGCCCAATCACCAGAGCAGTGTCGAGATGTAAGTTCTGGCACTGCTTTTTTATTGGTATGATGTAGTAGACGAGAGGTGTTTCCCTCATCATACGAAGTGAATGGTGTGTCATATAAGAGGTAAACGGCTCAGGTGGCTTGTGACATTTGCTCGTGACGAACCTAAAAGGGGCTGTGGCAAAATTTATTTTTGCCACAGCCCCTCTCGTTTTGTCTGCCTATGAGTGCAGGAGCTTACGTTGTGTGCCTAGAGTAAGTTTTGCATTACTTGAGGTCTATCTTGTCGGCAGAGGGTGGAGGCGTCTTGCTGCCCCACTCAGGATTGGGCCTATTGCCCATGACGAACTCGAGTGTCCCGCCATCGGCAATGTCGCTGTGTTTGAACCAAGCCTTGTTTAGAGGCTTGCCGTTGAGCCTAGCACTCTGAATATACTTGTTCTCGGCAGAAACATCTTGGGCTGTGATGACGAAGCGGCGGTCGCCAGAGAGGTGAATAGTTACTTTGGAGAAGAAGGGTGCCCCAATGTTGTAGACTGGCATACCGGGAGTAACTGGATAGAAGCCCATCATAGAGAAGACAACGAAAGCACTTAGGCCTCCTCCGTCTTCATCTCCGGGTACTCCCATCAGATCGTTGCGGAACCAAGAGCCGATGAGTTTGCGTATGGCACGCTGGGTGCGCCATGGTGCACCTGCGTAGTTGTAGAGATAGGGGATATGCATACTTGGTTCATTGCCCATAGAGAACTGTCCCACGTTGCCCGTTTGGTCGGGGATCTGGCTGTAGAATTGCCATTTGCTCATACTCAGAGGTGTGCGGAATGTTTCATCAAGATTGTTGATGAAGTTGGTATTACCACCCATTAGGTGGATCAGATCGGCTGGGTTATGCTTCAGATCCCAACGATAGGTGTAGGCATTGTTCTCATCGTAGTAGTCCCTAACGCCTAAGCCACCAGATAGCTCGTAGTCGAACGGCATGATGAACTTGCCCTTGTCGTCCTTGGGGTGGAAGAAACTTGTCTTGAAGTTGAATAGCTTGCGGTAGTCGTATGACTTGCGTAGATACTCCTTGGCCTCCTCGTCGTGTCCGAGTTGCTTGGCGATCTCGCCGAGAGCCCAGTAGTCGTAGTGGGCAGCAAGTGAAACGGCCACACTCTGCCTCTTCTCCCAGTTGGTCACACGTGGGTCACTTTCCTTCTCTCCGATGCGTAGACCGGGGAAGTAGCCATGCTCGTCCATATACATGGAGAGTGGTCCCTTGGGGATACGAGTCCATGGTAGGAAGCTCTTCTCTGCCATGGTCCGCTTGGCGGCTTCGTAGGCCTTGCCCAGATCGAAGCCCGTCAGTCCCTTGGCGTGTGCATCGGCAAACGAAGCAATCCCATGGTTACCATTCATACGATGAGTATCACCCGTTACTTCTGGGAAAGTGGGGAGCCAACCCTCCTTAGTTTGGTCTGCTACACGCAGGTAGGAGGTGAGCATATGCTGTTGGCGTATGGGATCTATCAGGATACGCAATGGGTGCACCGCTAGATAAGTATCCCAAATCCAGTCATCGGTGTAGAATGGCGTTCCTTCATCTTCGTGGATCTGTCCGTCGGTTGCGCTGTAGTAGTGGCCATCTTCCGAGATATTGATCATGCGCTCGTAGGTGCGGTAGAGAGAGGTGTAGAAAACCGAGCGTTCACTCTCGGTCCCTCCCTCGACTTCTATCTTACCTAGAGCCTTACTCCATTCGTGCCGAGCGGCCTTAGTGACCATATCTATCTCGAAACTCTGGATCTCTCTCAAGACGTTGCGCTTGGCTTGCTCGACGCTGATGAATGAAATGCCGTAGCGCATGTAGAGGGACTGTTGCTTACCATCGAACTCCACTACAACGCTTTCGCCTCGGGCTGTGCTATCGGCGAGGACGAATCGCCCGCTCTGAGCACCACGCACACCCATGCTCCTGGGTTTACGATCAAACTCCATATAGACATAGACACGAGTTGAGTCGCCGATTATTTGGTAGCCCGAGATCGCGTTTGCCTCCGCTGTCAGCTCACCCGAGCGACTGCTCATCATCACCCACTGGCCCTGTTCGGGGGCATCGTAGGTCAGTCGATAGAGCGCACTTTGGTGCGAGGGAGCGAACTCGACTTGTACCTTGGGCTCCAGTAGATAGACACTATAGCTATAAGGCTTGATGCGCTCGGAGTCGTACATATATGTAGCAACTCTTGGGAGAGAGTCCGAGAGAGAGGAGAGCGGGCTGAGGTTGAAAGCACTTTGCTCTCGGTGGTTAGTAACGGCAATCGGTAGCCCTTTGATGACCTCACCTGTGTAGTCCGCTCGCTCTGGGTAGACCCGTAGCATCGAGTTGGGTAGATGTACAGTTGGGTAGGTTGGTACGAGCAGATGACTGATATTGCCCATGTAGGGGTTCACTAGCTCGACTGGAGCAGGCTCATCGCTGCGCACAATACTCGAGGACGAGCAGGCGGAGAGGACGAACCCCAGAGCTAGGGGAGCCATTTTGTAGAGAGTTTTTAGTTTCATCGGCTTAAGTTTATGATCATACGTATAATGAAGTAGCCACAGATCTAGGGTGTATGCTCCTAATCTGTGGCTACAGCTTTGGCTAGTTGAATCCTCGAATCACGTCGGAGTCGCTGGCTATCGGCTTCTCAGGCTCTTCTTGGGGTTGGCTCGAGGAGATGTGTGAGTCGAGTCGTGGTGGAGCGTTGGTTGCGCCACGCTTCTTGCCCTTGCTCGTGCGTTGGCTCTCTAGAGGACGTGCGTCACGCTTGAGCGAGGGTGTTTCTTCAAGGATCGTAAGCATATCGTCGTCGTCTAGCTCATCTGGATCGAGTAGGAATGGCTTCACGTGGTAGCGCTTCTGGCCTATTGGGTCTTTGTCGCCATAGTATTCGGTAATCAGCTTACCCTCCTCTTCTTCTTGGGCGATGATATCTCGTGTGGCGATTGGGTCTACCATATCCAACCCTCCTAGGCTGCGTGCTGTGGTTTCGTAGTTGAATCCCGAGGCAAGGATTGTCACCGCTATTTCGTCTTGTGGCAGATCGGCGTCTTTGACGTACCCCCATATGTTTTCGAAGTCGCTCGCCAGAGTACTCGTAAACTCTCCCATAGCACTCATCTCGCCTGCGGTAAGCGGATTGCCTTTGGGCGAGTAAACGTTGATAAGGATACGCTTGGCGTTGAGTACATTGTTGTTGTTTAGTAGCGGTGAGTAGAGTGCGTCTTGGATCGCTTGCGATAGCCTATTCTCTCCCTTACCATAGCCCGTGTTGATGATGGCTACACCCCCTGCCTTGAGTGTCGTCTGCACGTCTGCGAAGTCAAGGTTGATCTTACCGCTTTGGTTGATCATATCCGAGATACCTCGTGCTGCATTACTTAGCGTTTCGTCTGCTTTGTCGAAAGCATCGTCGATTGAGAGGTCACCGAAGACGTCAATCAGACGTTCGTTGTTCACTACAATCAGTGCATCGACACTCTTTTGCATCTCACGCACCCCTCTTAGAGCTTGCAAAATCTTGCGTCGCCCCTCAAAAACGAAGGGGATTGTCACGATGCCGATAGTCAGGAGCCCAGCTTCCATCGCTATTCGCCCGATTACTGGAGCGGCTCCCGTACCAGTGCCTCCGCCCATACCAGCGGTAATGAAGACCATTTGTGTATCGTCACTGGTGAGTGCTCGGCGGATTTCAGCCTCACTGTCGTGAGCTGCTTCGGCCGCACGCTCGGGCTTGTTGCCCGCGCCCAGTCCTTTGGTGATGTTTGGACCAATCGTGATTTTCTCTACTACGGCGCTATCCTCCAGTGCTTGGCTATCGGTGTTGCAGAGCATGAAGGATACTCCGGGGACCGAACCCGAAACAAACATCTTAGTTACGGCATTGCCACCGCCACCACCTACGCCTACTACTTTGATGAGTTTGCGTACGCTACTGGTACTGTAGTTGAACTGCGTACCGCCTCTTACTTCTTCCATCATATTCTCTAAGTCAGTTTATGTAGGTTCGTAGATTTATTCGTCTTCGTCTGTTCCGTTGAGCTGATTGAGCGTACTGCGGAGTTTATCGCCCCAACGACTGAAGAACCCCTTGACACTCGCTCGCTCTTGTGTGACAGCTGGCTCAAAGTCATCGTCCTGTACACCTTCGTCTGTTGCTGCGAAGGTATAGGTGCTCTCTACAGAGCTGGTGCCCTCGTCTTTCTCTTGCATTGATGCTATCGGCTGGGTGGGTTTGTCTTCACTCTCATCAAAGAGATTCTCAAGGCTATTGTATTCCTGATCGACGCAATCCTCCTTGGCTTGGTAGATCAATCCCAACTCGGTCTGGTAGAGTTTGAGGTCGGCTTCTGCTACCGCCTCGCTGATGAGTTCACGGCGTGCCCTGCCTTGACGTATGGGGAGCTTATCGTCGATATCGAAGAAGTGGTCGATATTCGTCGCTCCACCGCTGATGACTAGCCCAGACTTGATTTGTTCTTCGTAACCAGAGAGCTGAATGATATGCATCACGTTGCTCATGATCTCTGTCATGCGAGCGGAGATATAGCGATTAAGCTCGTATCTATTGAGATGTTTGTCGGGCGAGCCACTTGTACTGATTGCCTTGATGACCTCGTCCTTGGCGATTGATAGATTCATAGAGCCGTATTCCACCTTTAGCCGCTCGGCATCTGCCTCTATTAGGTGTAGGTGCGTGAGGTCTTTGGTCACGTTGATGCCTCCTAGGGGGAGAATGTGTAGGGCAGAGAGTAGACGATTCTCATAGATCGAAATACTCGTACAGCCACCTCCGATATTGATGTAGGCACACCCGAGCATTGTTTCCTCTGGCCTTAGGGTGATTACGGCCTCGGCTTGTGGGGCGATTAGGATTTCGTGGATTTTGAGTCCGAGCTTATTCTCGAAGGTTTCGTGGATATTGGCTACGATACTTCTTCGAGCGATGATAATCTGGAAGTTAGCCTCCAAACGGCTGCAACGTACTCCTTGAGGACTGCCCTCTTGTTTGCCGTCTACATAGTAGCGAGGGTCCGAGATACGTAGGATTTCCATGCCGGGATATTGTGCATCTCTGGCTTGGTCTGCGAGTGTTTGTAGGTGATCGAGGGTAATGATCTCTCCCTCCTCGCTTAGACTGAGTGAGGTATGATAAACTCTCGATTGCATTGAGCGGCACTCAAGTCCTACATAGACGCTTTTGATGATTTCTCGTTCGGGAAGCTTTTGTCCTAGATCGTCTAGGATCTGTCCGATGATCCGAGCAGCCTCGTCTACGTTGTGGATTGCTCCGTGCAGAATGCTTCTGTTGCTGGGCTTACGGCTGATAGCAATGGGGGAGATGCGGCCCCCTGAGAGTTTATGTGCCGCTATCCCCGTGATATATGAGCTGCCGAGATTGATGGCAACGTATGTCTTTTCTTTCTTCTTCGTATTCATTGTCAGATCTGTACTTTCTGTTAATGAGTTATTGTATTTGCGTATTGCTGCCCCATTAGTCGTAGATCTCCTCCGTTTTTTGGGTGGATATCGTTGCTCCATACTCCTTGGCGATGACTTGATCACCGAAGCCAAGTTTGAGATACTCAAAGGTATTCCAGCCTTTGCGTGGGATTACTTCTCTATCGAAGACACGGAGTTTGTCGAGCATCTTCTCCCAATTGGTCCCTTTACCGAGGATAATCCTCGCTCTACCCACACGAGGTGTCAGCACGATGCCGTCCTTTTCGTCTACGTAGATATGTCCGAAGTAATGTCTGAAGTAGTCGTCCTTGCCGACGAGCTCCATCAGGTCGTACAGTTCTCTAGTGGCGTAGGACTTGGAGATGTGCCCTGTGATGACGGGTACGTAGACAGAGTAGCGTGGATTCATCGGGATAATACCTCGGTTGCGTGCGACATAGTAGGTACTATCGGCACTCTGTACGAGGAAGAGGGGTTCCTTCTGTTCTAGTCGTATCTTGAGCTTGCTTGTACTGCGAGAGGTGTACACCTCTGCATTGTGAAACATAGGGTTCTCTCTGAGCTTCATCTCCACTTGGTTGATGTCGATCGAGTCAAAAAGACTGCCCTCGAGGTTGAGCTTCATCTGTGCCAGTTCGCCACGAATGTCGCCCTCGTCCATGAATAGCTGTCTGCCCGGCTCCGTCACGATCTCAATGTCGATGTGCTGGCAACGTGCCTTAGATTTTTCCTCACTCGTGATGCCCAGACTTGCCACGATGATGTAGCCAAGCAGTAGGAGCGCAAGGACGCTCAGGACAATCTTCTTCATATCTTAGACTTTAGTAGGTTGGCTACATCTGGCACAAGGCGGTCGATGTCGCCTGCACCGACCATCAGGATCACATCGGGCAGCTCTTCGAGGTTGCTTAGGTGTGGGAGCAGATCTGCTTTGCTCATAACACTTACGTGCGAGTTTTGCATCAGCTCGGCAATCATGCTAGAGGTTACGCCCGGGATTGGGAGCTCACGAGCGGGGTAAATGTCCAGTAGAATAATTTCGTCCAGTTTATCTAGGCTCTCGGCGAACTCACGATGAAAATCTTGTGTGCGGCTGTAGAGATGTGGTTGGAATATCCCCATGATTTTGCTCTCGGGGTACAAGCCTCGCACGGAGGCGATAGAGGCCTCAAGCTCTACGGGGTGGTGGGCATAGTCGTCGATCAAGACATATTGCTCGCTATCGACGACTCGGTCGAAGCGTCGATGTACGCCTCTGAAGCTCTTGATCCCTTGGCTTAGTTCTTCGAGCGTAGCACCAGAGAGTAAGGCTACCGCCATTGCTGCCACGGCATTCTCCACGTTGATCAATAGAGGAACACCAAGCTCGACAACCAGCGATCCAGCAGGTGTGCCGCCTATCTCGGGATAGTGCCAGCGGAAGAATAGATGTCCGTGCTCCACGCGTATCTCGGAGGCATAGAAGTCTGCGACTTCATTCATCGCATACTGATAGAGGCGAACGCCCTCCTGCAGGCGAGGCGTGAGCGGAATGCCTCGACGCATGACTAGGCAACCCTCGGAGGCTATGAGCGAAGTGAAGTGCTCGAAGCTCTCACGATAGGCCTCGGGTGTGCCATAGATGTCGAGATGATCGGGGTCGGCAGAGGTAATGATCGCCATATACGGACTTAGGCGGTGAAACGAACGGTCAAACTCGTCCGCCTCTACCACGACTAGATCACTGTGCTCGCTTAGGAGCAGATTGGTCTTATAGTTGTTGGAGATACCACCAAGGAAGGCATTGCAACCCACACTACTGCTGTAGAGTAGATGAGCCAGTAGGCTCGAGGTTGTCGTCTTGCCGTGTGTGCCAGCCACACAGAGTCCACGCTCTAGGCGTGTAATTTCGCCGAGGATCTCCGAGCGCTTGAGTACCCGATTGCCTTGAGCTCTGTAGTAGCAAAGCTCTTGATGCGTCGCTGGTACGGCGGGCGTGTAGACTACGAGCGTATCTAGTGCTCTATAGTGCAGGGGAATGAGGTCAATGTCATCACTATAATGAATGTCTATGCCCTCGCTCTCTAGGGTGCGAGTTAGCGGGCTAGGCGTGAGGTCGTAGCCTGCTACTCCATAGCCCTTGCTATGGAAATATCTAGCGATTGCACTCATGCCAATACCACCTATACCGATGAAGTACACATATTTCATAATAAAATCTCTTTTTACAGTCGATATTTTTGTTTGGGTGTCGTATCTAGTGCGATGATGACAAAGGACGTATCCTAGTGCATCTGCATCGCAACTAGCTCTACCCAAACCATTCGTGGCATTGCCTCACGGGTAGTGATTGTGTCACAAATCGCTTACATAGACTGTCTTGGGGTTCGATGAAAACTGAGTTGAGAGTTACTCTCTAGCACAAAGAACAAAGATAGTGCAATTTGGCTCTCAATCTTCACGAAATTAAAATTTTGTGATAAAAGTTCCCCTTATCTCTTTCTTCTCTTTCATAGCGTCCCGGACACGGGGAGTAGGGCTCGTCTTGGTGGGTCTGCAAATTCGTACAGCTCACCTTCTACAGCTCGGCCACAGCGATGAGCCTATCGGCTCTGTCCCTAGGACTTCTTAGGTAGACCAGTACGGTGTAGTCATTGCTCGTCTGGTAGTGGTTCCCCTCGGTTTCGGTTGAGGAGAGGGTTTGAGCACCCTCTGGCAGGTATAGGTATTGATACTCCTGATAGCCCATCTTGAGGAGTATCTCTGCATGGTAGCTACCACTCGCGGCCTCGTATCTCAGGGTACGTTCCTCTAGTGGTAGATGGGCGAAGCACTGTCCCTCTAGTACGATGCGTCCGCTTGTTAGAGGCGGAGCGTAATATGAGAAGTGCACCAGATGATAGTCGGCTTCGACCTCGGGGACGTCTGTCTGGAGGGACCGAACGATGCTACGCCCATTGCGATCCTCCTCGTAGAGGTATGAATCCCTTGCACGCATGCGCTGCGGATATAGACCTAGGGCATGTAATCCATCTTCGACCCAGATGCGATCAATGCCCATACCAGCCCCTCGATCGGTAAGATGCTCGAGCTTGTGATACTCATTGCCTGCGGCGAAGAGAGCTCCTCTATTCATGTCGTAGCGCAGAGTGCCAAGGGTTTGTGACGAGGGTACAGAGAGCTTCTGAGCGTTGTCCCATCGCCCATTTTGTAGAACGACGATCTTGATCTCCTCTTCCGCCCGATTGATTTGTAGCCCTCGGGTACTTACCTCTACATTGACCTGCTGATGTTTGGCACGAGCATCGACCCACGTCTGTGTAGTCTGCTCTGCCTTGACCTCGGTGAGCTGCTCGGTGACGGCGAAAGGGATTGTAGCGACCGGAGTGTCGGGTTCGGAGCTGTCGTAGATCTCCACAATGTAGTTGCCCGAGTGCTTGAATTGAACTTGCTCATTGGGTAGCTCTAGGCTATAGTGTACGTATGGCTGTAGAGTGGATCGACTTGAGGTTGGGTACGGAAGCTCGTTGCCGTCGAACCCAATTAGATATTCGATGGGGCTGAGAGAGGAGATGCTCCAGTCTGCATTGCAGTGTCTGATGCGGTAGGCTAGGATAGGCTCCTCCGACCCGAGTAGGTCGAAGTCGATGCGTAGCCCCTCTCCTTGGCTGTGCATATAGCTAAATCGAGGTGCTAGACCCTTGGGGCTATTGCGCCCTTGAGTCTGTACCTCGATGTAACCTATGCGTTTGCCCTCCTCTTGGGCATGCGTTATCTCCTGAGAACTGGCGAGCACAGCACACCCTAAGAGGATTGATTTGAGTCGAAGCATAGCCAGTCTTTTGAGGGAGGATTTACTTTAGGTAAGCCTGCATCTTGCAGAGATACTTGCCGATGATGTCGAACTCTAGATTGACCACAGTGCCAGCCTCAATGCGGCAGAAGTTGGTGTGGTCGTGCGTGTAGGGGATAATGGCAACTTCAAAGCCATTGAGCGTTGAGTTCACTACCGTTAGGCTAACTCCATTGACGCACACAGAGCCTTTCTCTACAGTCACATATCCCTTGGCTGCCATCTCGGCAGAGGTTTCGTGCTCAAACTTGTAGTACCAGCTCCCATTAGCTTCACGTACCTCTAGGCATACGGCTGTTTGGTCCACATGGCCCTGTACGATGTGCCCATCTAGGCGACCTCCAAGAGTCATACTGCGCTCAAGATTGACTAGGTCGCCGATCTTGAGCAGTCCTAGGTTACTACGCTCTAGGGTTTCTTTGATAGCAGTGACGGTATAGCTCTTGTCCGTCTTGCGTACGACAGTTAGGCACACGCCGTTGTGTGCGATACTTTGGTCAATGCTCAGCTCATCAACAAACGAGCAGGTCATCGTGATGTGCAGGTTGTCGCCCTCTCGTTCTAGTCCCACTACTTGGGCGTACTCTTCTACGATTCCAGAAAACATAAAAAGCCGTTATATTTTGGTTGTGAAATAATCCAATTACATATTACTGACAGCGAAGATACACAACAATCGTCATATCTCCACGTGCCTCTACATACCAACGAGGGTGTATCGCCGTGTAAGCTGTATGGTAAACACTTCGTACACGGTGATACACCCTCGAGATCGTTTGTGATGCTAAGCTATACTCGATGCTCTACCTCTCGGCTGATTACTGTGCCATCTTTGAGAATGAAGATGACCGTAAACTTGGGGTAGTCTTGGGTCAGTGGATAGATTTCGAAGGCACTGCTGAAGATCCAATCCAACACATCCATACCAACATCTGAGATACGCACATCACGAGAGTACCATTTGTTGTACTGTCCCGTGCGGATTACCTCCTTGTAATCTTCGTAGCGAATGCTGAATAGAGGGGAGATATCTACACCGTTATGTGCAATGCGCATATGTCTTAGGTCGTAGGGCATAGGGGTGTGGTCGTGGAAGGCTTCATTACCCTTGACTACCCCATGTAGTCTTGTTAGGGAGTCAAAGCGATGTGCAGCGACTTTGTCGTTGTAGTGAGAGTGTTCATCGCAGAATCTAGGACTTGCCCCATAGGATAGCGTCAGAGGAATGGCTGGCTTATCCTTCCACCACTCAGGGTCACCATCTGTTCTGCAGTCTGCTATGTGAGTCCTCCAGCCTAGTAGGATTCCCTCTGGCTTGCCATAACCCCAAATAATGTATTCACTGATGACCCTGTATTCACCAGTCACTAAGGGTTTTCCTGTTTCCTCGAAGTGTTTTTTCCAGAGCCCCTTCTTGTATGTATAGATCGAGTCTAGCCCGATATTTTTGCTAGGGTCTTTAGGCGTGGGCAGTGGAGGTAGAGCCGCAGAGTCAATGTCAAGAGGTTTTAGCCCTAGGTTCTTGAGGGCGATCAGATCTGCCGTTAGGGGCTTCTCTGGCCCAGTTTGCTTGCCCTTGGGGTTTTGCTTAGACTCTGGTAGCTCAAAGGCCTTACGATTGTCCTCTGGGAGTGGGGGAGATGTCATCTCCCTGTCGCAAGCGACTAAGCAGCAACTTGCGAGGGCTATACCCAGAGCTAGTTTCATCGTCTTCATAGGCGTTCAGTATTGAATGGTTTCAAATAGGTTACATCGGCTTTTTATTGCAAATTGAATCTGCTTAGCCTCTCCTCACAAAGGTAATAGTTTTTGCAGATAATTGGTCAATTAAGCTCCTAAAATATGCGTTGTGCTGGTTCTTCATGTAAGATGTTTGCTGCTCTTTGAGGTTTTGGCTTGCATTCACCAAGATTTATATTCTAGATCAGTTTTCAGAATGTTGGTGGGGAAATAGAGGGGCTACCCAAAAGGAGAGTGTTAAGCCTTTATTTGCCCTCTAGAAGGCTCTAGATTGCGTTTAGATTCATTGGGACCTCTAGTGTTGGCTAAGGAGAAATGTCCTCCTAAAACGGATTTTCTTAATTTGCTAATATAGAGTGGAATATGTTTGTGATTGCTGAGGTTTCGTGCGCTCGTGTGGTCGTTTTTAGATTTTCTTCCCATCAATCCTCTCGGATTGTAGGACATAGCCCAAGCGATTAGCCCACCAATCCTCCAAAATAAGCCCTTCAATTTTGTGAAATCCCTTCGTCTTTCCCCCTAAATTAACCTCTCTCCTCTTCAAATTTGAGGGTTGTTTCTTTACATATCTTAACAGAAAAGTAGAAAGACTTCTACTCCAAATAATAGAGTGTGTATGGAGGTATGTCTTCAGATCTGGCAAAAGGGGCTGTGGACAAAGTTTAATTTTTTGCCACAGCCCCTTCCGCCTCTTGGATTATGGGTTCGTTCCCCTATTGGGCTTGCAGTGCAGAGATGAGCCCCGAGGTAAGCTGACTAAGCTCGTCGGACCTGATGATGAAGGGAGGCATCAGATAGGCCAATCGCCCGAATGGGCGTACCCAGATACCTTGCTCCACCAACTTAGCTTGTAGCGAAGCCATATCGACAGGCGCCTTCATCTCAACCACTCCGATAGCTCCCAGTACCCGGACGTCGGCAACCGATGCCAGACCTCGGGCTGGTGCGAGCTCTGCCCTAAGCTGCTCCTCTATTTGAGCGACCCGCTCCTGCCAAGGGCTCTCCATCAGCAAGCGGATACTCTCGGTGGCCACGGCGCAGGCAAGTGGATTGCCCATAAAGGTAGGCCCATGCATAAAGCAGCGAGCCTCGCCCGAGCAAATGGTATCTGCGATAGCCTTCGTGGTGATACTCGCCGAGAGGGTCATATATCCGCCAGTGAGTGCCTTGCCGATGCACATGATATCTGGGACGACGCCAGCATACTCCCCAGCAAAGAGCTTGCCCGTACGCCCAAATCCTGTGGCAATCTCATCAAAAATTAGCAGTACTCCAGCCTCCCGGCACAGCGCTTGAGCCCTACGTAGGTACTCGGGGTGGTAGAAGTACATACCCCCAGCCCCCTGTACAATAGGCTCTAGCACTAGGGCGGCAAGCTCCGCTCCATACTGCTCAATGAGCTGCTCCAACGGCTCAAGATCGCTCTCCTGCCACTCCTCACCAAACCTAGAGATAGGTCTAGGCAAGAAGTGCTGCCGAGGGAGAGAACCCGAGAATAGGCTGTGCATTCCCGTTATGGGGTCACAGACACTCATTGCATGCCAAGTGTCGCCATGGTAGCCTCCTGCTAGAGTGGCAAAGCGAAAGCGCTGCCGCTCTCCTCTAGCAGCTTGGTACTGAATGGCCATCTTGAGTGCCACCTCTACAGCTACAGAGCCAGAGTCTGCTAGGAAGAGGCAGTCTAGACCCTTGGGCAAGATCTTGAGAAGTTCGTCTGCCAATTCTCCAGCTGAGTCGTGGGTTAGTCCACCGAACATAATATGGCTCATACGTTCGCTCTGTTGGCGCAGAGCTTCGTTGAGCCGTGGGTGATTGTATCCGTGTACAGCTGCCCACCAGCTACTCATGCCATCGACGAGTCTGCGCCCGTCTTTGAGCGTAATATACACGCCATCGGCGCGCTCTACCGGGTAGACGGGTAGTGGATCGATCGTGGAGGTATAGGGATGCCACAGATGTCGTCGGTCTATGGCCAGTAGCTTCTCTGTATTCATAGCTCTAGGGTTTTAGTAGTCGTAGCTGACCTCCCAGTCTACAGTCCTATTCTCTAGCCCACACTCCTCGATCATCGCCATATCGTCTTTGGCTTGCTGCCCGATCGTGGTCAGCAGATCGCCAGTGATAGCAGAGTTGATACCAATATAGATGGCTCGTCGCTGCATCTCGGGGCTAAGCTGTGCACGGCCGCCCGAGAAGCGGAGGAAAGCACGAGGATTGACAAGGCGGAAAATCGCAATGGCCGTGAGGATCTCCTCCTCACTCAGAGGTGTAGCCTCGGCAAGTGGCGTCCCCGTGATAGGCTGGAGGATATTGACCGGGATACTCATCGCATCAATGCTCTTGAGGTAGAAGGCTAACTCCACACGCTGCTCTGCACTCTCGCCCATACCGATGATGCCACCGCTACAGATGCGCATGCCGACACGCCTAGCTGCTGCGAGCGTTTCCTCCTTGTCTTTTTGGCTGTGCGTGGTACATAGCTCGGCGAAGTAGCTCGGGGCAGTCTCCATATTGCAGTGGTAGGTCGTCACGCCACTATCGAAGAGTTTCTTGAGCTGATGCTCATAGAGCAAGCCAAGTGAGGCGCAGCACTTGAGTGTTGGGTTGGCCTTTTTGATGGCTCGATAGCTAATCGAGATCATGTCGATCTCCTTGTCGGTCTGTCTGCGACCACTGGCCACGAGGGAGAAGCGTCCGATGCCTTGCTTGTGGTTGTAGGTAGCTTGTGCCACACAGACACTGGGGCTGACGAGGCTATATCTCTCGGCCGAGGTCGCATAGTGTCCGCTCTGGGCGCACCACTTGCAGTCCTCTGGGCAGTTGCCGCTCTTGGCGTTGATGATCGAGCAGGTATCGAAGGCATTACCCATGAAGTGTCTGGTGACCTCGTGGGCTGCTTCGTAGAGCTCCTCTTTATTGGGGGTAGTGAGCAGAGCCAGTGCTTCGTCTTGGCTAATAGCTCCGCCAGAGAGAATACGTTCCTTAATTTCTGAAATCATATTTAAGTGATAAATGAATAAAAAGATGGTGTGTCACAGAATACGCAATCCTTGCATATACTTAAACACCCAAAAAGGCGATGTGCCGTAATGTACAAACTGCTCTGTTACTTGCGATATTTGCTCCGCACGGACTTCGTCGTCGGCTTCGGTCACATACTTTAAGTATGCTCTCGTCAGACTCAGTCTTAGCGCCTTGCATTTTGTACATTCTGGGATACCTTAAAAGGGGCTGCGCCAAAATTCAATTTTGACACAGCCCCCTTTACTATATGTTATATACGCATCATCTATCATAGAGATAGACGATGCGCTATGTTGGTTGTTGCTCAGGCCAAGGGCTGGCGTGTACAAGGCTTGCCAGTTATATACGGTAGTATAGAAGAGCGGCTCCTCGTCCTCACCCTCGTGCTTTGCTTGATAGGACACCTCACCTCTCGCCTCACTCTCTACGGCTAGGGTACGGCTCTTGCGAGCAAGGCTATCTAGTACACTACTAGATAGACGCCCAATCATGACAGCAGTGCCAAGAGAATGAAAGACAGCCGCCCGGCTTCGGCTCCATCTGCGGAACCAAAGTCGGGCGACCGATAGACGAAGAGGCTGATGCATCTCTGTCGTTTGATTTTTGTCTAGGTGTTACTTAGCTACACGTTCGAGCCACTTCACCATGCCAAGCATCACGAACATAGAGAAGGCGCATGCACCTGCGAAGCATACCCAAACCATCCAGATAGGTAGGCTATTGTATAGGATCATACCCACGAATAGCAGGGAGTTGCCAGCGGCAGTAGCACAGAGCCATAGACCCTGCATGATACCCTGCAAGTGAGGAGGTGCTACCTTGGACACGAATGAGATACCCATAGGAGAGATGAACAGCTCGGCGATCGTTAGGATTAGGTAGGTCAGTACCATGAGCCAAGGAGATAGCTTCATCGCCGCATCTAGACCACCCGTGGCAGCTAGCTCGGAGGCAGCTGGCATCGTCATAGAGGCTACTGCCATAACTACGAAGGCTAGGGTAGCGATGAGCATACCGATCACGATCTTCTTGGGTGTAGAGGGCTCGAGGTTACGCTTGTTGAGGAAACTGAATAGCCAAATCACAAATGGAGTGAGGAACACCACGAAGAATGGATTAACCGACTGGAATACCTCTACGCCCTCAATCACTGTGAAGCCAAGGTCTAGACGTAGACTAGAGAGGTTGATGTAGTCCTTGGCGAACTGTGTGAGCGAAACACCATTCTGGTGGAAAGACATCCAGAAGAAGATTACCACGCCAAACACGGCACATAGGGCTAGGATACGCTGACGGATTTCGCTAGCGGCCATCGTTACCTCCTGACGTGTTGCAGTCGTAGCGGCCTGCTGTACAGACGCCTTCTTTTGGTCTGCTGGGAATTGCTTTTGGTTGAAGATGTAGATCACCAGAGAGATGAGCATAGCACCTACGGCAGCCCAGAACGCATAGTGATATCCCGTGTTGAAGATATCGAGATACTGCTGAGCGAAGGCTGAAGCATCGGTCATCGTGCCATTGGAGGCCTGCATGGCAAGCTGCTCGAAGCGCGTCATCTGCTCCGCAGTGGCAGTGTTGTCTAGCACCTTGTGGCAGAGCTCTGGTAGGGTAGCGTCATAAGCCACACCATTGGCTTTGAGCCACCAGCCACGGATACCCACAGCGAATAGGGGGGCGAAAATAGCTCCTACGTTGATGAACATATAGAAAAGGCTGAACCCAGAGTCACGCATGTGGCGATACTCATCAGTATCGTACATGCGGCCTACGAGTGCTTGTAGGTTACCCTTGAATAGACCATTGCCAAATGAGATCAGAGCGAGAGCTCCGTATGTGATCCATAGCCATGTTTCGTTGGTGCCACCGGGTACGCCGAGCAGTAGATAGCCCGAAGTCATGATCAACAAACCAACGAAGATCGTGCCCTTATAGTTCTTCAGAGAGTCTGCGATGATCCCTCCTACTAGAGCCAAGATATACACAGAGGCATAGAAGATAGAGTACACAACGCCTGCCCTCTCTCCGCTAAGCCCGAACTTAGACTGTAGGAAGAGCAGCAGAACGCCCATCATAATGTAGAATCCGAAGCGCTCGCCCATATTGGCTAGTGCTGCCCCGATCAAACCTTTAGGGTGATTTTTGAACATAGGTGATAGTTGTTAGAAAGTTATTATTGGGTTTATTTATTACTCATTGACGATGCGCTCTAGGGCACCAGTATTGGGGTCAAAATAGACGGCTGTAATGCCAGCGTCCTTGACGTTGAACATTTTCTTGCTCAGCACTTGCACTCCACCAACTTGAGTGATAGGGACGGATTGTCTAGCTAGGGGTCTGCCAGAGTAATCAACAGTCGCTATGCCAGCACCCGGCACGTTGTAGGTAATGCCCTCTAGCTTCTCATGTTTTTTACGGTCTTTGTTGTTTAGCTCTGGTGCTCGCTCTGTGATCTGTAAACTAAAAAGCACGGGATAGCCCTCTCGTGCCATAGCATCGAGTACCCCCTCTGCCTCCGAGAAGCGACACAAGATACGGCCGTTCATATCCTCGGACTCTGGGGTTATCTCCCAGCGATGCTGCGTGTAGCGCTCAGTTGTATCCCCTGCGAATAGGCGTAGGGTGCGCTTCTCCTCCGTGCGTAGCTTGTCAAGGATCAAGCGCATGGATTCTCCGTCCTTGGGCATACTCTCTACCTCTCCGGTGACGATGCTCATAGCGGCCTCACGCACCTCGTACAGATATGCAGCAGCTAGCTCTGCTTGTTTGGCCTCCGAGGTCGCTAGGCTATACTCTCGTGGCAGAGCTGGTAGTGCCCTATCGGGGAGTGTAGGCGTGGGGAGCTGTGTCTTAGCCTCTAGTTTAGGCTCTTCTCGTCCATTGATGTTGTAGATGAGATTGTTTTGCCCCAGAGAAACGAAGGGGGCGATAGTACGTTTGTCAAAAGCTATGAGGTACTGCTTCTCAGTGTCGGCTACACCATAGGTGCGTATCTGCACATCAGTGATCTCGTATTGCCTCTCTGCTCGATTGGGCATAGGCACCCCGAGATACTTCTCCGCCCAAATGGCATATACGCCCGGTGTATATATACGCTCGCGTACAGTGGCGATCACCTCTAGCTGTGTGCGTGGTAGGCGGTAGACAACTCCATAGTCGGTGTCCGCCGTCGCATTGTAGCGCCTAACTTCGGTTTGGGCTTGAAGTGACGCACTCCAACCAACCAACATTGCGGTACACATCGATATGTATCGTATAGACATACTTCTATTGACAAAGTGATTTACTTAGGGACAAAGCTAAAAAAAATAAATGTATTTGTGGGCATTTATGCGGCCATATAGAAGGCTAATAGACCGGCTTGAATAGGCTTGAACATACACTCCTCAAGCATTTTTGTTTTACGACGTCAAGTATAAGCCTTGGAGCCCGAGGTTAGTCGAGAGGCAGGAGAAGTTTAATGTAGGGTGATACCCAAGCCTCGGAGCATGTAGGCCTTGCCCGAGGACAAGATCAAATAATAAAAGGAGGATCGCCGTCTGGCGTCCTCCTTTTATCCATTCTTGCAATATACGTGAGCTTGTCTACAGTCTAGGCCAGAGTATGGTAGAGGGTACCTGCATCTCTACTTGCTCCTCAATAGTGTTGGGCAGGTTGTGGAAGAAGTCTAGTCCAGTCTTTTCTTCCAGTTCACGGATCTTGATAGCCTTACCTAAGTGACGAGTATTATCTGGGTGGGCTTTGTGCTCTACCCAGAAGGCGATACCTTGGTAGTCACTCCCTCTTTGGGCTACGACTGCCATCCAGTAGTATTGGGGGATTACCATTGTGCCCTTTAGGCGACGTCCCTCTATGAGATTGTCCGATATAGTTCCTCCTTTAGCTACGTATAGGACATCACGGAAATTGTTATCTCGTCCCCAGCTTCTAATGAGGTCTTCGAGTTTGGCCCAATACTTTTGGTTTAGAGGACCTCTCTGTGGGCTCATATTGGTGTAGTAGAAAGTCTGTACATTCGCCTCTCTGCTGTGTACTCTATCTTCCGAAGCCACGAGATGTCCACGATCGAAGCCGCTCCCTCTGAAGAAGTCACTTGTATCGAACTGGCTGGGTACTTTAGGATCCCAGTCCCATTCGTCCGATCGCTTGGTTACTTTCTTGGAGTTGTTCTTGTCGAAGGTGAATGCAACCCAGCGGGAGTGTCGTCGCTCGGTATCGTACTCAAGAGAGTAATTGACCGAACCATCTTTGAGGTAGTGCGTGATGAAGTAGTTGTGCACTCCTCCAGCTAGACGAGGTAGCTCAATGAGATTGAGATCGCCTAGTATATGTTCGTCCTTGGGGGCAGGTTCGGGATCGGGCTGTGGGCTTGGCTTGTGCTGCCCCTGCTGAATAATTTGGAAGCTATCTGTGCTATTGCCGATGCGAGCTTTGAGGACGACGCTACGCTCTTCGCCTAGGTTTTCTTTGATCTTCACGATAATAGCCTGATTCCCTTTGCCCTCCATTGCATCAAGTGTGATCCAGCTAGAGGAGATACTCGGCTCTTTCTCGATGCGCCAAGCTCCATTGCTCTCTACCTGCAAGAAGAATGTCTTACTCGAATGGTTGAGTAGCTTGACTTTGGCGTGAGAGTCGGAAGTGCTTAGAGAAACCTTGAGCGTAATTTCGGGCTCTCCACGATTACTGCCGATACAGCCCGTGAGGACTAAAGCAAGTAGCAGGGCTATACACCCTGCTACTGAATTGAATTGCTTCATTGTCTATGCTTGATTAGCGTTTGCCTAGGGTCGTTATATCATCTTTGGGGAGCACGACCCATTCGTCAGGAGTGTAGGTTGCGTTAGGCTTATTGATGTCGGCCTTGCGATGTAGTGTTATATCCTTGCCTGCTCCATTAGAGCCATTTAGCCAAACCTCTCCCCACGTACCGATTACGTCAATCATCGTATCTCCCTTGAAGAGTGCTACGTTATCATTGCCGTTGAAGTTCAATGCTTCCTGATCTTGGGTTACATCACCCTTGTAGGCGTTTGCCCTAGGGTTGGCAAATACGAGTGTCTGCTTGGCTTCTAGCTTGCCCGTGAGTGCCGTTTTCTTGATGCCCGACTTTTTAGCCCCCTCCTTGCCATCTTTGCCGTAGTTATCCATTTGCAGGCTGTAGCCTCCTTCCTTTAGGTCGATAGCTTTATCCGTAGGGTTGTAGATCTGGATATACTTATTGCTGCCTCCACCCTCTACATAAGTGATGATCATTAGATCAGCGCCATTGGGTGTTGGCTTGGGGTCTGGCGTTGGGTCTGGCTTGGGGGTTTCGCCGAAGCGAGGAGAAGTCAGAGCCATATCAGCCTTAGTTCTTGGCCAGAGAGTATATTGGCATACGCCATCTTTGTTGATGTTTTTGCTTAGGATACCAACGATAGAGCCGCTACCGGAGGGGCGTGTGTCGCCCTTGAATGGAGCGTAAGCCGAGATACCTAGAGAGAAGGTAACCTTACCTGTGATTGCAGGGTCGGTGTCAAGAGGTAGATATGCCGTCTTTTTCGTGTCGTCGTTGAGGACGCCGTTGGTGTCTTTGAGCTGAGTCTTGCTGATTTTCACGAGGATATTCTCCACTTTCTGAGCTTGTAGCTGCTCTACGGTTAGCTCAGCAGGTGTCATAGCTTTGGTCTGACCAGTTGCGGAGATCTTATTGCCCGTTAGTGCATCGGCTACATCTGTGAAGTCAACTTGTAGAGAGCCGTTGTATCTCTTCACAGTAGCGCCATGAGCGAGTACTTTGAGCTCCGCATCCTTGGCGAACTGTGGCTTGCTACCCTTGGGGAGGCGGAGCGTGATACCAAGATTACCTTCTTGCACGATGAGGTTGAGCAGGCTCTGCATATTGTTGCCCTCAAAGTCGTTGAGCAGAGCTACAGTGAGCTCTACGGCTTCCTCCACCTTAGCATCGGCTCCAGTGTCATATTTCTTGATGAAGTTTTCAAGACTCATCTTGACTGTTTCTCCGGGCTGTGGCTCGGGAATGCTCCCTTCTTGGCAACGATCCTCTGTCATCTGCATATCGGCTAGGTTGCGAGGAGCAATGTTGTAGAAACGGATTTGCGTCTTGTCGTTTTTGTCCTTAGTAAGTTGTAGGACTCCAGTGATGCTACCACGCTTCTCTGGGATAGCTTCTGAGCCAAACTTAGCATTCTTGAAGACCGTCACGCTTACCTTGTTCTTGCCCTCTGGGGTAGGTTGGCAGTCCGTAATCTGATGGTTAGTTGTCTTAGAGTCTTTGACAAGAGTACCATCTGTGTTGATGAACTGCACACCCGATACCTGCACGAGAATATTGTCGTACTTGCCTTCGTAGATCTGAGCGATCGTCAGAGCCTTAGGTTCTAGCGTGCGTGTTTCTCCTTTTCGCTCTAGGCTGGCTTCATTAGGCAAGGTGAGCTGTAGAGAAACACCATTGAAATACGCTAACTTAGCCCCCTTGGCCTTGATGCGCACTACCTCTCCGGGCTTTAGATCACGTACTTCGTCTTTTAGGATCACGGGGATACCGACTTCGCCTGCTTGTACTACAATGAGTTTACTGAATGGCTGATTAGCTTGAGCGACATCGGTAAGTACCACAGCTTCGAAGAAGACATCATCATTGATGCTGGGGATATCTGTCCCCTTGTCGTAGGTTTTTAGGAACTCGGAGAGAGGCATACCCTCGAGCTGAGGATCGTCGGAGCCGTCCATACCTGCTTGTTTGATTTTGATGCCCTGAGTCTTCGTCCCAGCCTTGACGAGTAGCTGTCCTAGACGAGCGCCAGAAGTATTGGGTAGCACCTTTACTGTAATGGTGTGCGAGCCGGATGCTCCCTCCTTGGGACTCACATCTATCCAAGAACTAGAGTTGGAGATACTCCACTTACGATTGGTTTGTAGGGTAAAGTTGGCAGAGCCGCCGTCCTTGTTGTATTCTATAGTTTCGTTCTTGACTCCCTCCACGGTTAGCTTGGGAGTTTGGTAGGCATCGTCGTTGTCCTTACAAGAGGCGAACATGCTACCCAAAGCTAGCACTCCAGCCAATAGATGGAGTGAGCGCATACGGATGTTACCTAAGATTTTCATTGAATATTGAATGATTGATTATGGACATTAGAAGCGAGCAGCACTCATCTTGGCGTCCGACTCTCTGAGTAGGAGCAGCTGAGGCGTGTCACGGAAGTAGCTCAAGATAGCCGTTATGCTACCCGAGCCTTGAGGGAGCTTACGACCAGCAAACTTGGCATAGCTACTGGTGCGTACGATGATGGTTTTGCCAGTCCGATCCACTAGAGTGCGATTGACGTACCCTTGGCTTTTTCGGTCGTCTGGTGCTGCATAGGTTTGGTTGAGCTCGCTCTCGAGGAATTGCACCCCCTCAATGCGCACGAGTGTACCTGCGTATTGGGGGCTTACACCCGAGATGCTCAGTGAGCGAGGCTCTATGGAGCCGCTCTTGACGAAGAATAGAACCTCGGGGACGAGCTTCTCGGGGAAAAATGCCGTTTCATACTTGGGGTCAAGAGATCTATAGCCAAGGTTGATATGATGGGCATAGCGGCCGAGGGTCATACCACGAGTTCGCAGATAAATCTTGCTCCCCTGCGGATAAATAGTGCTAAGGTTACCCAAAGATAGCTTGAGTTCTAGACCTCCTGTTTCGTCCTGTATGTAGCAGGTGCGGTAGAGGTTGCCCTCGGTGTCGTCCGAGGCCATCGTGGCACTCACGATCACATCTTCGGCGATAGTGAGAGGCGAGCCGGGGTAGAGGGCTTTGAGCTGAGCTACCGTATGAGTAGGTTTGAGCTTCTCAATCAAGTCCTGCCCACTTTGGGGGGCTGGTTCGTCTGGTCTATTGTAGTTGCAAGCTGTCGTTAGGCCGAGTATCATAGCTAGGACAGCCAATGTTTGATGCCATTTCATAATCTGTATCATATATTATGTGTCTGAAGAACCTATACCCTAGAACTGAAGCGACGTGTTGAAGAAGAAGTTCGTCCCATAGAGGTAGTAGTACTTGGAGGCGAATGGTGTATGTAGGGTGCTTTCGCCTGCCTCGTTGGTGTAGGAGCGTGTACGTAGCTGCTCAAAGCCTCCGCTGTGGATCTGTTTATTGTTGAGTACATTGCTCACCGATAGGTTGAGGCGGAGGAATACATCACGCTTGATACGCCATGAATAGCCTGCGAAAAGATCTACCGTGAACCCATCTTTGAGGCGCTCGGGCAGGATCTTGCTCTCTGGGAGGAAGGCACGACTAGCATCGGTGCGAGGTACAGGAGCCATGGAGATGTAGTTGCGTCCAAAATAATTGGCATTGATCCCAAATGTTCCGTACCAAGGGGCTCGATAGGTTAGACCAAGCGTGGCAGCCGTCTGTGGCGTTCCCGAGATATTGAGTCCCTTCCAGTACACGACATCTTGCTCGACGATGCGGTTTACGTTGTCGATCGTCTGGATATACTCAGGGTTGCTGTCGTACTCATACTGCCCCAGAGCCATAGCTCCATTGAGTGTGAGAGTAGGGGATAGCTTGGCCTCTAGGCCAACCTCGGCTCCGATGTGTCGGGTTGCAATGCCCGAGAGGGTGTAGTTGGAGAAGGCGGCATGCTGGTCGGAGTAGAAGTTCATCGTACGGGTCTTGTCTGCAATTCGGGTATAGAATGCAGTCAAGCGACCACGTAGCCAAGGTAGACGAACCGCATAGCTCAGATCGGCCGAGAGCATGCGCTCGCTCTTGGGATCTGAGATACGTGTATCTCGAGTACGAGGAGAGATAAATACACTAGTGAACGTAGGGGCTTGCTCCACGTAGGCGGCATTGAGCAGGAGGAAGTGTTGGCCGCTGATCTTGTAGGTTAGCCCAAGTTTAGCCGCAAGGTCGGTGAAGTCCGTGCGGGGAGAAGCTCCTAGTGAATTGTTGGGGAATAGACCTCTCTGCTGATTGCCGTGTCTATACATAGAGGTGTATGTGAGCGATACGGCTGTGTAGGCATCGAAGTGGCGGAAGTTGTATTTGAGATTCAGCCAGCCCTGCGCTCTGTCGATAATGGCATCGTAGTCGTAGCCGAAGCGGTCCCCCTCTCGGGCGATGCGGTCAGGGTTGCGCAGATCCATTTGAGCCTTGCTAGGGTCACCCCCGAAATCTCGATCTGCGAATTTGTCAATGTCGTACACATAGTCCGCCCCTAGTAGATCACCTACTTTGGTGTACTGCTCTGTACGATTGTGGCGGTAGTTGACGCCTGCATCCAGCCTAAGCCAGTCGTTCGCGATCCAGTTGAGTGAGGAGGCCAGAGCAAACTCCTGCTGGTCGCTGTGGCGTCGCTCTATCATATAGAGTGCACGCTTACCCTCGGCCAGTAACTTACCCTCCGAGTTGTAGAGAGGAGCAGTATTGCTGCGGTTGATTTGGTAGAGCTTCTCCCAATTGATGTAGCGTGTATTGGGGTCGCTTAGCCAGTAGTCCTCGTACAGCAGGGCCGTTTCGGGGTCTTCTTTGCCCGGAGTAGCCATTTCTGTGAAGTAAGATGGTAGATAGCGGTAGTAGTCTGGGCGAGGGTCGGGAGCATTGTACCAGTTGAGCGACGAATAGCTGTTGTAGCCGAAGCGGTAGCTCGCAGTCGTGTTGATTTGTAGATGTTTGGCTAGATTGTCGTAGTAGTGACTGAGCTGTACGACGGGCTCGTGGTTATCTCGCTCACGAGCATTGCGCCAGTTACGCCCTTGGCGCCCCATGTTGGGGTTGTAGTAGTTGGAGCCTACTAGATCATATGCCTCTTGGGTCGATGCGCTCGCTACGCCTCGGCGTGTGGGAGCACCGAAGGCAACCAAACCGATGCTGTGGTTGTCGCCGAGTTGCTTCTCTATGGCTAGGAAGTAGCTACTGGCATCGTAGTGTTGCCCTCGTACATAAGAGTATAGTCCATTGCCCCAGCGTCTGCTACCAGAGAGAGCCAGTGACCAGCCGTTTTGCATACGCCCCGTAGTCCAAGAGAAGATAGCACGGTTGCTGTAGGTCCTATTACTATTGGAGTAGGTTAGGCGTCGCTGAGCTCGATATTTGGAGGCTCTCATTTGTAGATTGCTTGTCAGACCAATTGTCCCGACAGCCACATCTATTGGCTCCAGCGTTTCGCTTAGACTTTGGTTGCGGGTCATATCGTTTAGCCCACCCCAGAGCGACCATACCGAGTAGCCTGTATTGAGGTCGTTCATCGGGATACCGTTTAGGTACTGAGCTGTGTAGGGAGAGTCGTAGCCTCGGCGGTTGAAGCGAGCTGGGCTGAAGGCGAAGCTCGCTGCGTTGTTGAATGGGTCTTGGCTCGCAGATAGTAGCGACCCAAGATCAGTACGTGAGCTGCCGCCCTCGGATAGATCCTCTACTATGTCTAGATCTTCGGTGGAGAATCCTTGTGCGTCTTGTATGGGTGCAAGGCGTAGCAGTGGGAGCTTGGCTCCCGAGGCTGTCTGTATGTATTCGAATTGCTGTGCCTCATAGCCGGGCGCTGTGATGGTGATCGTGTAGCGTCCCTGAGGTAGCTTCTCGAGTGTGTAGTATCCGTTACGGTCGGTTTGCAGTCGTGTGCGTACGGGCCCCCACACGGAGATTGATACGCCCTCCACCGACTTGCCACTAGCTTGGTCTACAACCTGCCCTCGCTGCGTCTGTTGAGCAGAGAGTGAGCCAGCGGTTATTAGACCCATTGCCAATACTGTAAGTAATCGCTTCATGTCTATACATTATATAAGTAGGTAAGATCCGATACAATCATCTAGTTACACGGACGTTCCCATTGAAATTCAGCTTCTAATAAGTTTTATTAAATTTGCCCCAAGTCGAGAAAGTCCAAGTAATCAATCAGATCTTTGACTGGCTCAAAGTTATGAATTTTATATTAAAGCTCTTTTGTTATGCGGAAGCTAATGCTCACAGCATCTCTAGCCCTGATGCTTCTAGGCGTCGGGCAAGGATATGCACAGAAGTATGCCAAGATCTCAGTGGCGTTCTACAACCTCGAAAATCTATTCGACACTCAAGATGGCCCCAACAACGATGCCGATTTTTTGCCCAATGGCTCTAATCAATGGACGCCAGAGCGCTATCAGATGAAGTTGGATAATATGGCTGCGGCGATCAATCAGATTGCCGAGGATAGAGCCCCCGATATCCTTGGGGTCTGCGAGCTAGAGAATAGGCAGGTGCTTGAAGATCTGATTGCTCACCCTACGCTTGCTGCTCATGGTTATAGTATCGTACACTTCGACTCGCCAGATAGACGTGGTATCGACTGCGCCCTGCTCTATAGAGGTTCTGTGTTTAAGTTTACAGATGCTCGCCCACACCCCGTCAATATCTCGGGCGAACCAGAGATCAAGACTAGAGATGTGCTGGAGGTCAATGGGACTATCCTAGGCGAGCCCGTCAGCATACTTGTCGCTCACTGGCCTAGCCGTGCAGGAGGGGAGCAGATCTCGCTTAATAGACGTATGTCGGCGGCCAAAGTGATGAAGCGGGTGACGGACTCGCTTACGAGCATCGGAGCAGACCAAAAGGTCATTCTCATGGGCGACTTCAACGACGATCCCGTGTCGCCTAGCCTGACCAAAGGCTTGATGAGTAAGAATCAGCTCGACGAGATCCGAGAGGGAGATCTATTCAATGTCATGGCCAAGCTACATCGCCAAGGGTTAGGTACTTTGGCCTATCGTGATGTGTGGAACTTATTTGACAACATCGTCGTGACCAGCAACCTCATCGGTTCGGATCTGTCTACGCTCAAGCTGCTCGAGGATAAGACGACGAAGGCCTATGGGCGCATCTGCAACTCTTCTATGCTGACGCAGAAGACTGGGCAGTTTAAGGGGTATCCCTTCCGTACTTTCAGCTATGGACAGTTTCAGAATGGTTACAGCGATCACTATCCTGTCTACGTTTATCTAGTTAGACAGCTCTAGTCTGTTGGTTAAAGTCCCTCTGTGCTGGAGTTTCTTGAGGGCTTTTTTGCATATTATAGGCGATGTGTCGAGATGTAAGTTTCGGCACATCGCTTTTTGTGTTTGGGAGAGTTCGCTGGTAGGAGAGGAGCTGTTGTAGGATTTATTGCTGCAGCAGCCTGCGTAAAGAGTACGAGATGTGTCAATGGAAAATGCAGAGATTGAGCCAAGGGTGCCACAAATTAGGTGTCTGATCTCAGGCAGACGACTAAATTCGTGCGGAGCAAACTTCGTAGACCCCACAGCCGTTTATGCATGATGCAGGTCGTCCACTAGCCATATTCTGGTGAACGGCTTTGGGCTTGCTAGCAGTAGTCTTTGTATAGGGGGACGAGCGCCCTGCGCTTTCTTGGGCGGAAACTTTGGAGCAAGCTTAGCTCTACATAGAGATAGGCTTGCTCTATGTAGAGGTAACCTTGCTCTATATAGAGCTAAGTTTGCTCTAGAGAATTTTGCCGCTTAACCTATCTTTGCCATCGCTAATTTCTCGGCCTTTTGTCCCTCTCGTGGTATCCTATACCTTGTCGAGAGCTTGAGTGTCTGCTAGGCTTCGAGTCTGTGCGTATATAGGCGTAAGTTTCTTTGCACCCAATTGTGTGAAAAATATCGTTGGCGGCTGATCTGTTTAATTCGCTTTTAACTAGGGGAAAAGGCTTATTGTGTTGGTCTTGTTTATCAAAAAATAACATATAAAATGATGTTTCTTGCTCGATTAGTGTTTAGAAATATTAACTAATGACCAAACAAAAAGTACTATATTGGTAGTTATGATGTAGAATGCACCTCGCTAGGGAACAATTTTAATAGGTGGATTAGGTCTCAATAATGATAACTCTTAATACAACTAGAGGAAGAGATTATAGTATGAAAGAAAAAGAATATTCGGCATCTAAGGAGCTTTTCTCCAAGTGTGTCAAGGCTGGATCACGTTTCTATTATTTAGATGCGAAGCAGGATCAGCAGGGGAATAACTATTTGGTTATCTCCGAGAGTCGTATCAATACCCGTACTGGGCAGAGAGAGCGCCAGCGTGTCTTTGTCTATGAGGAAGATATCGACAAGTTTGTACAAGGACTTGAGGAAGTTATTAGTACCTTTGGTACACTTTCGGGTCAAGAAGCCGAAGAGGAGAGAGGTGTGGGGCTAGATCACACAGCAGGAATGGATAGTGCTATTACTCCAGTGAACATACCTGATGTGGATCAGTTCCTACAAGAGGAGATGGAGTAATATTCACATACAATGACGAAAATATCACATAGAGGACTCTACATCATAGCTAGCCTGCTGTGGCTTGTTGCAGGCGCCAAGGTACTGTATATTGCTTACGGGGTCTGGAATCTTGCCTCTTCGGCCAAGATTTACTGGGCTTTTGGGGCGTACATCTTCTTTGCTCTGGGGATATTCCCTAGGGTCGTGGCCAAAAATATCAAGGTAATACAGCAGAGTGGTCGGGAGTTTCTGCCAATTTATCGCTGTTTTACCCCATCATCATGGGCGATTATGGCCTTCATGATGACCCTAGGTATTGCTCTACGCTACTCGGGGCTCGTTAGCTATACTTTCATTGCTGGCTTCTATACTGGGTTGGGCATTGCGTTAGTGGGTTCTATTCGCACCTATCTTATGCTTATCTTTGCCCCTCGCTCTAGCAATAATCAACATTAGATGACAGATCACTCTATATTTGAGAACAAAACTGCAGCCTACTATACACTGGGTTGTAAGCTAAACTTCGCAGAGACCTCTCACATCGGGAGGTCTTTGTTGGCACAAGGCGTGCGCACTGCGCGCACGGGAGAGCATGCCGATATCTGTGTGATCAATACTTGTTCAGTGACGGAGCTGGCGGACAAGAAGTGTCGCTATATGATTCGTAAGGCCCATCGAGAGCACCCCGGGGCTTTCGTCGTGGTAACGGGCTGCTATGCTCAGCTTAGCCCAGAGGAGGTCGCCCAGATCGAGGGCGTCAATTTGGTACTTGGCTCCGAGCAGAAGCTCGATGTCGTGCACTATCTTAGTCAGCTGGAGCTGAGCCGAGAGCAAGATCAAGCTCAGACGATTACGACGGCGACCAAGGATATTGAGCACTTCCACATCAGTTCCTCGAGCGACCAGCGTACCCGCCACTACCTCAAGGTGCAGGACGGATGCGACTACCACTGTACCTACTGCACTATCCCCAAAGCACGAGGCCGTAGCCGTAATGGCTCTATTGCTCAGATTGTGCAGGAGGCTCGACGCATCGAGCAGTTGGGGGGCTTGGAGATTGTACTTACAGGGGTGAATATCGGAGATTTTGGTCGTAGCACAGGAGAGAGTTTCCTCGATTTGCTCAAGGCTCTCGATACTATCTCTGGTATTCGGCGCTTCCGTATAGGCTCGATTGAGCCAAATCTGCTCACAGAGGATATTATTGATTTCTGTGCCGAGAGCCAACGTATAGCACCACACTTCCATATCCCTCTGCAGAGTGGTAGTGATGAGGTCCTCAAGCTGATGCGTCGTAGATACGATACTGCACTGTTTTCTCGTAGAGTCGCCTATATCCGAGAGCGTCTGCCCGAGGCTTTCATTGGGGTAGATGTGATCGTGGGTACTAGAGGCGAGCTCCCAGAGTACTATGAGGCTTGTGTAGATTATCTCACAGAGTTGGACTGCTCTCAGCTCCATGTCTTCAGCTATTCCGAACGGTCAGGTACGATGGCTCTGCGCATTGCCCATAGCGTAGACCCAAGAGAAAAGCACAGGCGTAGCCAGAGATTGCAGAGGCTCTCGGAGGATAAGCTCAGGGCATTCTACGAGGCCAATATAGGTCGAGAGATGCGTGTGATCTGGGAGGAGGGCAATGACGATGGCTGGATGACGGGCTACTCCGACAATTATGTACGTGTTGGCCGCCCATATCAAGCCGATCGGGTCGGGTCAATGGAGCTGGTACAAACTACAGGGCTGAGCGATACGGGATTATTCCTAATCTAACTACCTTTGCGGTATGAAATACCAGTTGTACAAGTCCTTTTTTGCTCTGCTCAGACGTCTGCCTTGGGGCGTACTCACAGCCCTGAGCAAAGGTATTGCTGCACTGCTTAGAGGCCCCATAGCCTATCGCCGTGCTGTGGTCTACGACAATCTCAAGCGTAGCTTCCCCGAGAAGAGTACTGCCGAGCTAGAGCGTATTGCTCACGACTTCTATGACCATTTGGTTTTTCAGTTCCTTTCTTCTCCCAAATTACTAGCTCAGCCCACCGAGGTCATTAAGCGGGAGCATATGCTTGTCGAGGGTATGGAGATCTTCGCCATGCTCAAAGCAGAGGGCAAACCTCTCTCCCTTGTTCTCATGGGGCACTGTGGTAATTGGGAGTTGTTCAGTGCAGGACAAATCTACTTCGACGAGATTGGCATTCAGCAGGAGCAGCTCTACCGCCCCCTCAAAGATGAGGCGCTAGATCGGGTACAGCTAGAGATGCGCTCTGCACTCGGCTCGATGACGACCCCCAAAGACCAAGTCGGTAGACGATTGATTCAGCTGATGCGTCAGAGCCCAGACTCTGGGCATACCATTGCTTTCATCGCAGACCAGACACCCGGGCAGGACGGTCGAGTGGGCCTTTGGGCAGATTTCCTCAATCAGCCTACTGCGTTCCTCGACGGAGCGGAGCGTTTGGCTGCCAAATATCAGTTGCCCGTGGTGTATATGGACGTCGTTCGTCATAACAATCGTTGTTATACTGGCCGAATGAAGCTGTTGAGCGCTACCCCACACTTGCTGCCAAGGCATGAGCTCACCAAGCTCTATATCCATGAGCTGGAGCAAACTATTCGGCGAGATCCCGCCTGCTGGCTCTGGAGTCATCGCAGGTGGAAGCTCAAGCCCCCCGAGGCGCAATCCACTCCCTCTCAAATCAACTAGTCCGATGGAAAGACTCAGGCGTGTAGCTGTCGTTGTCTTGAACTGGAATGGCCGTAGACTGCTCGAGCAGTTTATGCCCTCTTGGGTTGCGTTTACGCCAGCCGAAGCGGAGCTAATCATTGTTGATAACGGTTCGTCCGATGATTCGGTCGCCTATTTACAGAGCCATTATCCCGATGTTCGATGTATTGCATTTGACCAAAACTATGGGTTTGCCCTCGGTTACAATAGGGCAATAGAGATGCTTGAGCACTCGGTAATCGTCCTCCTCAACAGTGATGTGGCCCTGACCGCAGGCTGGCTCGATGAGCCTCTTGCTTTGCTTGAACACTCTTCGGACATCTCGGCAGTACAACCCAAGATACGTGCCTATCGTTCGCCTGAGATGTTTGAGTATGCAGGAGCTGCTGGAGGCTATCTAGATGTATATGGTTACCCATTTTGTCGGGGGCGTATCTTCGATACCTTGGAGGCGGATAGGGGGCAGTATGATGAAGTTGCGACAGATCTGCTCTGGTCATCTGGTGCGTGTCTGATCATTCGCCGAGAGGCTTACTTGCAGGCTGGGGGGCTCGATGCTCGCTTCTTCGCGCATCAAGAGGAGATAGATCTCTGTTGGCGTGTAGTAGCTCGGGGAGGGAGAATTGCTCTAGCTCCCCATTCGATAGTCTATCATGTGGGAGGTGCTAGTCTAGCAGCGGAGCATCCGCGCAAAACCTACCTCAACTTCCGCAATAATCTGCTTATGCTCTACAAAAATTTACCCGAAGCACGCCTTGAGGCAGTACTTCGGGTACGTATTTTGTTGGATTGTTTGGCTCTATTGGTCTTCTTGCTGCGTGGGCAAGTGCGCCATGCTAGGGCAGTTTGGCAGGCGCATAGAGATTATCGTACGATGCGTCCCGACTTCGAGGCTGATCGACGAGAGAACTTAGCCCAAACAAAGGTTCCGAACCCCGAGGGTATCAAAACATTTAGTCTGCTTCGCCGATATTACCTTAGCGGACAGAAACATTACAGCCAACTCTAGGCTTGCTCAAAAATCAGCTCACCAAAAAACTGAGGTCTGTGAAAGGCTGGTTGCTCCTCTACGATTGGCGACCAAGATAGGTAGTGTGGGTGTGCTGTACCGTCTGCACACTTGTAGAAGTTAGCTCGCATTGACTGTGGGCGCTCTCCCTCGGCATATCCCATGGTTGTCCATGGGATTAGGGCAGTTAGCTCCCACGTATGCAGGCCTGTTTGGTCTAGCTTCTGATCGGCATACGTAGCATGGCGGCGGATTGTCGCAAACTCCTCAGCAGTGAAGCCAGTCCCTTCGCCAACTCTTGGGTGATGAGAGGCGTAGCAGACACCTGCTGCATTAAACTCGAAGTTGATATAGGCTTCCCCCTCTTCACGTTGCATGAAAAACTCCACACAGCTATCCTCGTGAACATAGTGACCATCTCCCTCCGATAGTGTACGTAGATCTAGACCTCTGACGAAGTAGTGCAGAGCAATACCCTCATGGCAGTGGGCAATATCTACCACCGCTATCGGTTGATATGGGAAGTCGGCCTCCCATGGTAAGGTGTCAATATGTAGGCGACGCCCTCTGCTCTCGAGAAGAAGCGGGAGGTCGGTCATAGAAGTTGAGGATAGATCGACGAATGGGATAGTTGTTCTTTTCATATTAATGTAGCTGTTTCGTTGGTTAGACGCCACTAATAGTGAGCCAAGTAATAGGACTCAATCCCTGTATAGATACCAATGATGGCGATGATGAATAGGATTGTCGCTACACCACGGCTAATCCACATTACACCACGGTCCCCCATACGCTGTGAGAGTTTCGTAACCAAGTAAGTCAGCAGTACCCACCATAGCATACAGCCGATGCCTATGGCCGTCAGGGCAAGGGCTAGTTCTAGCCCGGGCGTGCTACTCTCTCGGACAAATCCGAAGCGCGTATATAGTGGTAGGATCAAGAGCATGATGAAAGGGTTCGAGAGTGTGACGAGGAAAGCCGTTACGACTTTGCGCAGGCCATGTATCTTGCTGAGGCGCTTGGTGGGTTGATGCTTGACGCCCTTGCCAGCATTGCGAAAAACCACATAGCAAAAAATCATAATAATCACTCCGCCCAAAATGCGCAGAGCGGCATCGTACGCATTGACGAAGTCCAAGACTAGGCCCACACCTAGGTAAACAACAAAACCATATAGGACATCGCTAATCATGGCTCCTACACCTGTGAGCAAACCTTCCTTGCGTCCGCCATATATGGTCTCTCTCAGGCACAACAAACCCACAGGTCCTAGTGGAGCTGAGATGATAATACCTATGATGATACCTTTAATTAGTGTCAGTAACATGCAAGTTCTTTCTAGATGTTGCCTCTAGTTCATATCGTTTCTTAGGGAACATCTTTGCAAAGGTACGGAAAAAGTGACGAAGTCTACCGCTCTGTACAATAGAGTTTCCAAACTTAGACCTTACTAATACCAGACTGATGGGTTAGGACGGCTATGCTTGTCGTACTTGAGGTCCTTGAGTAGTGAGCTCTTGACTCCGATAGTCAGATTGTAGCTCTTGTACGGGCCAAACGGAATGGCACTAGCAGTGAAACTCCAGCAGTGTAGGTCTCGGCTGATGCCGAGGGTCATGTTGGCTATCTTCTTGCTGAGGAAGTCATAGCTCGCATTGAAGTTGAACGACCAATTTTTCGTTGGCTGTATACTGCCCGAGAACATTAAGCTGTGGGTTAGCCCATAGTTATACTCGTCACGATCGAAGTCGAAAGTCGTTCGGTTGAGATTGACCCCATAGCTGATTGAGAGATTCCAAGGTACAGAAGCTATACCGTAGCCGTCTGCATCGTACTGTATATCGTCTTGATTGCCATACATCGATCCTCCGTCTTGACTAGCATTCTGATTGGCTGCTATCTCTCCCAGAGATGTATCTCGGTTCGTTTGGTTGGGTCCCTGCATATTGTCGGTGCCTTCGCCCGAGTCTTTCCCCGATCTGTTACCTTGTTTGTCCTTGTCCTCGCCACTGAAGAGCTTCATGAGCTTCTCGAAAGTGCCATTATTGAAGGTATAGCTAAATGATGTCCCCGTCCCTCTGAGCGAGCCAATTCCTCTGCCGTTGAAGACACGTAGCTTATTGAGTCTTATTTCTCGCTTCGTCCCATCGGGGCTAGTCGTATGCCCGTACATATAAGGGTCGAAAGATCCGCTGAGGTTGAGGTTGAAGCTCTTGGAGAGCTTGAGGTTGATACGTGCATTGATGTCGCTCAGCTGAAACGAATCCGCTGCCATATTATAGCTTGTGCTGACGGAGAAGTTATCGATAAGGCTGACTTTCTTGAAGCTCTCTACCGTATCTTGCTTACTGCGGATCTTTGCTTCGATATTGTTGTCTAGGCTGAAGTTGAGTGATGCACTCTTGCCTCGGCCTGCTCCTCCGAAGATATGATCATCGCTAAAGAGCGAGTAGATCTCTTGCTTTCTATTACCATTCTTGTCTGTGTACTCGATGTGCCGCCAAGATCCCCAGAAGTCTTCGCTGAAGTCGGGGCGGTAGCTGATCCCGATGCTTGGAGTCATACGATGGCGAATCATCTGCAATTTGTCGCCGAAGATACGCCAAGGCTTGAAGAAACCATAGAGTGTGGTATTGAGGCTAGCCGATGTGCTGAAGTCGTAGGATCGGTTGAAGCCGTACTTCCTTTTGCTTACAAGCCTGTCTTGCGTGGGGTCGTACTCTTTGACTGACTTGTAGCTATACCAGCGCTCCGTATAGTTGGCGCTAAGCGTCATATCTATATAGTCAAATATCTTGTACGATGCCGAGATCGGAATGCTGTGGCTGACACCATTGCGCCAGTCCTTGATGAGGTTCTTCTTGAATACTTCGTCTTCTTTGGCCGAGATACTATTGCGTAGTTGTCCTGAGTAGCTGAGTCCGATCTTCTCGTACCACCGTTCTTTGCCCACACGCTTCTTCCTTTTGAATGGGAAGATACGGTTCATACTTACCGAGATATTGGGCGAGGTAAGGGCTACCTCTTTGGTCGATGAGGTCTGAGAGGCATCGATTGAGGCTGAGAGGCGGAATGGTGTGCCGACGAACGTACGGCTATAGTTGATAGATGAGCTCTTGGTGTTCTGACCAGAGAGATTGGGGTTGTAGAGCGTGTTGAGTGAATTGTGGTTGTAGCTACTGGTGGAGAAGTTCACACTTGCCGAGAAGGTCTGGTTGGGGTTTGCCTTGGCGTCCTGCGAGTGCGTCCAATTGATGCGGAAGTCTTTGGTCGAAGTGAAGTCGCCTGCCACATCTTCGTCACCCGTTTTGGTAACGATGTAGCTGAGGTTAAATCCGCCATTGTAGCTATAGCGTTTGCGATAGTTGGAGCTAGCATTTACCCCCCATGAGCCCCGGCTGTACCAGTCCCCTGTGATCGCTAGATCTACATAGTCGTTGATCGCCCAGTAGTAGCCTCCCTCTCGCAAGTAGAGGCCTCGCTGTGCTTCCTCTCCGTACTTAGGCATGATGATCCCAGAGGAGTAGGAGCTAGAGAACGGGAAAAATCCGAAAGGCAAACCAATAGGTAGCGGTACGCCTAGGATCTCTAGATAAGATGGCCCTGCGACGATATTCTTACCCGTGCGTACCTTGGCTCTGGTGAGTTTTAGGCAGAAGTGGGGGCTCTCTAGGTCGCTACACGTGGTGTAGGTGCCACCCTCCATGTACATGTGCCCCTCTGTATCCTTTTTCGTGCGCTCAGCCACGACATAGCCCTCACCTTGTTTGGTTACGGCCCCAGTGATGAACCCTTTGGCTGTCTTGAAGTTGTAGTTCATCGTCTTGGCTTCATAGCTTTGGTCGCCGTCCCTAAACTTGGGGTGAGCCGTAGGGCGACCGAGGCTGTCTAGTACGTAGTGAGCGTAGACAAGGTTGCTGTCTACATTCATACGCATAAAGTTAGCTTCCAGTCCTTTGTCCTTGTAGTCCACTGTACTTGGCCCAAAGAGATATGCTAGATTGGATCCGATCATGACGATAGAGTCCTTGGCCTTGTACTCGATGATGTCGTCGAAACCATCTACTACGGGGTTGCGCTTGCTGCTATCTGCTTGGTTCTGTAAGCTATCGACCACTGAGATGCTGTCTGCTACGGTAAGGCTGTCTGTCCTAGGGCGTAGGGAGTCTATGAAGATGCTATCTAGTAGGCGAAGGCTATCGTTGGTTGCCGAGAGGCTATCGATGCGTAGAGAGATCGTGTCAATAGCCTTTGCAGGGCTGTCGGGTACTGCGAGAAGGATTGTATCGAGCGTATTGCCTTGCTCTGCCTCTACCTTGGGAGATGCAAGGGGTATAGGACGGCGAAAGACGCAGGCCGATAAAATAAGGATTAGGAGGATTCCTAGTGGGATTGTATATTGTTGATACCGCTTGCGGTTCTTAGACATATCCGTTCTATTCTTACATTCTTCCGAAGAAATAACGAGCAAAGATACATATATAGTCTTTAATACTCATGGCCGATAAGACGCATCTAGGTAAATCCTAGCTATAAGTTTAGTGGATTGGTACTAGATACTGAAATCCAATCTTCTAGGGTAGGGCTGTTTATCCTTTCTAGTGGAGGTCTAGATGCGAGAGGGCAGGGGATAGGAGGATCGAGCAAAGCTAGTTCTGGACCCTAGGGATTGGCCTTTTGTTATCGAAGTTCGTATTTTTACGCTGATTGGCAGGTTGTTGCCCACGCACCTTGAGATTGCATACGATTTGTGTGGGCGTGTAGAGCTGCCGACTGAGAGTTTGTGTTTGATATGATCCCCAACCTAAAAGAGGCAATGAAGAAGAAAACAGCAAATAAGCCTAGAGAGGAGAAACTCTTCTTGGGTAAGTACAAGATTGATCGGCGAGGTGTAAGGGTAGATGCCTACTATGTCGATGAGGCAGAAGCGGAGGCCTATTGTAGAGATAGAGAAGCTCTGGCAGAGCGAGCCATTAAGTTCTTCTCGACCTACTGCACTATGGTGGCTCGTCACTGGGCTGGTAGCGAGGACGGTGAGGCAGTCGTGGGCTACGATGCCCAAGATCGTATACTCTCGCTCATACACCTCGACCCCTTGGGCATACAGATGCATCTAGAGTGTCCAGAGGACAAAGATTTTGAGGAAGCACTACTCTACCACAATATGATGGATCGGCAAGATTACGAGAGGCTACGAGAGCAGAAGCCCCAAGAGGATAACTCTCGTTCGTAGTGCCCAAGGCTCGTCGCTCTCCTCTAAGTGTGCCAGCCCTTGGCAGGAGAGGTAGGCCTTGGCTTACCGCTACGATATCCTTGCTCCCCAATTTTAGAGCTATTTCTGCAAGTGGCGATATTTATATTTTTGATCACTTTTCAGAATGTCTATGGGAAAGTCTTTCGTGGCTTGATGAAAAAAGTATAGATCCCGTATTTGCCCCCTAGGAGGGGCTACACGGCGTTTAGAGTCGTTTCGGCTCTCTCGCCCCATAGTCGGAGAATCCCCCTCTTAAACATGGTTTTTTTAATGTGCTGATAACCAGATGTCTGGTTTTGTGTTTTGCGCCAGATAGTCAGATTGTCCCTTCCATCTCGGTTTTTCTTCCCATTAACTTGATCAGATTGATGGACATCTCCTAGAGTATTAGTCCATCAATTGCCGGGAGTTAGTCCTTCAATCTTTCCACGATCACCTATCGCTTCGGCTCAACCTCTTGGGCATCATCTCTGGTTTGGTGCCAAGGAGTTTACAGTCCTTAACGCAAATGTATCAAGACCGAGCAACTGCGCATATGGTATGATGCTCCCTCCGAGTGAACGTAATCTGGCTGGCAAGCACAGCCTAGCTCGGAGCTTCTGGAACTGCATAGATGCTCTATGCTAGTCAGTCCCTCGTGACAACCCCTTCTATTCCTACTTTCTAGTGGTGATTGTTGATGTAGTGCCCTCAGATTTTGTATTACCTTTGCAGCCAAGAATTAATGAGATAAATGCAAGATATTAGAAACATTGCCATCATCGCCCACGTAGACCACGGTAAGACTACACTCGTGGATAAGATGCTACTGGCAGGGAAACTTTTTAGAGACGACAAAGCCGCTGAGGTAGACACCTACCTAGATAATAATGATCTAGAGCGTGAGCGAGGCATCACGATCCTATCGAAGAATGTGAGCATTCGCTACCGTGATGTTAAGATCAATATCATAGACACGCCCGGGCACGCCGATTTTGGTGGCGAGGTGGAGCGTGTACTTAACCTAGCAGATGGCTGTCTACTTCTCGTAGATGCTTTCGAGGGGCCAATGCCTCAGACTCGTTTCGTGCTACAAAAAGCCATTGAGATGGGTCTGAAGCCCATCGTTGTGATCAACAAGGTTGATAAGCCCAACTGCCGCCCCAGTGAGGTGCAGGATATGGTCTTCGACCTGATGTTTAGCCTCGGAGCAAGCGAGGACCAGCTAGACTTCGAAACAATATATGGCTCCGCCAAGCAGGGCTGGATGAGCAAAGACTTCAACGAGCCTACCCAAGATATCACCACACTGCTCGACACAATCCTTGAGCAAATCCCCCCGCCCGAGCAGATTGACGGCCCTAGCCAGATGCTCATCACTTCTCTAGACTTCTCTAGCTATGTGGGGCGTATTGCCGTGGGACGTGTGCACCGTGGTACATTCAGAGAGGGGCAGGACGTGATGCTCTGCAAGCGTGATGGCTCGACCAGCAAGATGCGCATCAAGGAGGTTAATATCTTCGAGGGGCTAGGACGCACTAAGGTAGACTCCGTTTCCTCGGGAGATATCTGCGCCCTAGTGGGCATTGATGGCTTCGAGATAGGCGAGAGTATTACCGATGTTTCTTGCCCAGAGGCTCTAGAAACGATTGCTGTCGATGAGCCTACGATGAGTATGCTCTTCACGATCAATAATTCGCCCTTCTATGGCAAGGAGGGTAAGTTCGTTACTAGCCGCCATATACATGATCGCCTGATGCGTGAGCTAGACAAGAACCTTGCGCTGCGTGTAGAGCCAGCCGATACGGCCGATAGCTGGCTCGTCTATGGGCGAGGCGTGCTCCATCTCTCGGTTCTCATAGAGACGATGCGTCGAGAGGGGTATGAGCTACAAGTAGGTCAGCCTCAGGTGATCATCCGTGAGATAGACGGCGTCAAGCATGAGCCTATCGAGCACTTGACGGTCAATTTGCCCGAAGAGAGCGCCAGCAAAATCATTGACATGGTCACTCGCCGCAAGGGAGAGATGACGATGATGGAAACTAAGGGAGATAGGACTTTCCTCGAGTTCAACATTCCCTCTCGTGGCATTATTGGGCTAAACAATGCGGTACTGACAGCCTCGGCAGGCGAAGCAGTCATGGCGCACCGCTTCCTTGAGTATCAGCCATGGAAGGGAGATATCGACCGGCGCAACAATGGCTCGATCATAGCCCTAGAGACGGGTACAGCCTTTGCATACGCACTCAACAACTTGCAGAGTCGTGGACGCTTCTTCATCTCTCCACAAGAGGAAGTTTATGCTGGCCAAGTCATCGGCGAACACAGCAAAGAGGGCGATTTGGTGGTCAATGTCTGCAAGAGCAAGAAGCTAACTAATATGAGAGCCTCGGGCAGTGATGACAAAGTAGCGCTCGCGCCACCCGTAGTATTTAGTCTGGAAGATGCGCTGGAGTACATCAAGCCCGACGAATATGTGGAGATTACACCACACTCGCAACGTATGCGTAAGATTATCCTTGACGAAACGGAGCGCAAACGACTCAACCGCTAGGTATCTTAGGATCACTAAAAGCAATCACAATTATGTACAACGCAGAAGCTGTAGAAAATGATCGTCTTTCGGATTAGGCTACGGCTTCTGCATTTTTGTCTAACTATGAAGAAGTAATTAATTGATTTTTAATACTAATTAATCGTTATTTCCATGAAACGATCAGTTAAACACTTGCTTTGGGGACTAATATGTTCCGCAGTTCTCGTCTTACCCTTCAGTGCTTGTACGCCAGAGAAGATCATTGAGCGTATAGAGGTACGTAAGGGTAGTGTCATTCATTCGGGGCAAGGTGCTCCAGCTCCAAGTTTGGGAGAGGTTGGCGACTACTACATCGACCTGCTGACTTCGGAGTTGTATGGAGCCAAAACGGCTCTAGGCTGGGGCAAGCCGATCAGCCTCAAGGGCATTGCCGGTCAGAAAGGAGAGAAGGGCGACAATGGTCAGAATGGCCAAGACGGCGCTAAGGGTGACAAGGGCGATCCCGGCCGTGACGGCAAGAACGGTCAAGACGGCGCTAAGGGTGACAAGGGCGATCCCGGCCGTGACGGCAAGAATGGTCAAGACGGCGCTAAGGGGGACAAGGGCGATCCCGGCCGTGACGGCAAGAATGGCCAAGACGGCGCTAAGGGGGACAAGGGTGATCCCGGTCGTGACGGCAAGAATGGCCAAGACGGCGCTAAGGGCGATAAAGGCGATCCCGGCCGTGACGGCTCTCGCATCTACGGAGGTCAAGGAGCTCCACAAGACAATCTCGGTAAGGAAGGCGACTGGTACATCGACAAAAAGAATAAGCGCCTCTATGGCCCTAAGACTGAGGCTGGCTGGGGTAATGACTATATAGATCTGTCTTCAGGTGGCGGAGGGCATCAGCCTAATCCCAACCCCGACGGACCTGACACACCTCCAGCTCCCCCAACGCCTCCAACACCTCCAGCAGACAACGAAGACTTCCCGCTCGAAGGCGTGCGCTACGAGCTACCTAGATGGATTATGGGCGCAAACATCTACAACATCACTTACACACTGCAAGACGGATCGGTAAACTACTCAACCGAATACGATACCGACATCCGTCACCCTCGTTGGGTAGCGTTCACTTTCGACAGCCACAACTCTGTTAAGGGCAAAGGAGTGAAGCGTAGTGGCAAATGGCTATGGGACTCTACGCACATTCCTCAATCATGGAGCACGGTCGATCTCTTTGCACAATGGTATCCGCACAACAATCAATTGGATCAGAACAGCTATGACCGTGGGCACATGGTGGCCTCCAATGATAGGCGAATGACGCAAGAAGCAGAGAAGCAAACGTTCTATTTCTCGAATGTGAGCCCACAGCTCTCGGACTTCAATCAAGGCTATTGGCAGCATCTAGAGGATAAGGTGCAGAAGTGGGGGAGAGATAATAGCTTCAGAGATGTGATGTATGTCGCCAAGGGCGGTTCGATTAAGAGCGGCACGTACACGTTACCCGAAGGAGTACCAATGGCAAGGCCAAGCTACTACTGGATGGCGATGCTCGTTCGTAAGGGGACTACAGTCCAAGCTTTAGCCTTCTGGGTGGAGCATAAGATATATGGTAGGAAGAAAGCGAACTTCCCTGCTACTGAGTCGGTAGTCATCTCCATCGACGAGCTGGAGGAAAAGACAGGGCTAGATCTATTCTACAATCTGCCCGATAAGTTGGAGAAGCGGGTCGAAGCTCAAGCGCCAGATCTCACGTTCTGGGAGGGCTAGCATAGCTTAGATACGTATCATACGAAGTAAGGCGAGTTGATAGAGGGGGCTTTGGCTCTCCTCTATCAACTTGTTTTGTATAGACACAGAGCTAGCTGGCTATTTAGTACTTTTGTCGTATATAAATAGAAGACAAGCAATGACACAGCTACAGACAGTCGTTAAGACGCCTCGTCGCACCTTCGACCCACTAGACTACGGGCAGGGAGTGATGAGTCTAGGCTCGTGCTTTAGCGAGCACATCGGAGCCATGCTGCGTGATGCTGGGCACAGCATCGTGATTAATCCCTTCGGCATACAGTACAATCCGCTCTCTATCTTGAGGTCGCTCATGCGGCTTATGGAGCATAGAGCCTACACCCTAGACGAGCTTATCGAGCACGATGGTCTATTCCACAGCTTCGATCACCACGGAGCTTACTCCAGTGCAGACCCCGATAGAGCCCTTAGTCTGATCAATGCCGACTATGAGCGAGCTGTGCAGGCCCTGCCGAAGACCTCTTTCCTCCTGCTCACTTGGGGCACTGCCTTCGTCTACTACCTCAAGGAGAGTAGCCGAGTGGTCAATAACTGCCACAAACTCCCCGACTACTACTTCCAGCGCCGCCTCCTCTCGGTGGGCGAATTGGTCGCTCCGTGGCAGGACGTGCTCGGCACACTACTGGCCAAGTGCCCCGAGCTACAGATTATTACCACGATTAGTCCCGTGCGTCATCTTAGGGACGGAGCGCATGGCAATCAGCTGAGCAAGGCTACGCTGATGCTGATGAACGAGGAGCTACACAAGCTATTCCCCGATCGCATACATTACTTCCCTGCATACGAGATCGTACAGGACGAGCTGAGAGATTACCGTTTCTACGCCGAGGATATGCTGCACCCCACTGCCCAGACGGCACGTATCGTGGGCGATCGCTTCGTCCAGTGGGCTTGCTCGCCCGAGTGCTTGGAGGCCATGACGCATCTGGCGCGTCTGCGTAGCGAGTACCAGCATCGCCCTTTGCATGCCGATCACCCCGAGGCTGACCTTAGACGAGAGCAGCTACTCGTGCGCCTTAGAGCCTTCGAGCGCCGCTTCCCCGAGGCGGACTTGTCTTCGTGGTTCTCCGATTAGATCAATTATAATATGAGTATTGTACTATGCATATAACATCAGACGCTCTTGCCGATCTCCTCTCCGCCCGACAAGCTCGGTTGGTACAGAGTGAGGAGCTACACATATGGCTAACCGATAGCCGCTCGCTCTCTAGAGCCGACGGTACTGCGTTCATCGCCATACGCACCTCATCGGGCGATGGGCACCGCTACATACGAGAGCTGTACGAGAGAGGTGTGCGTACCTTCATTGTTGAGGACGACTTCGCCGCCTATCTGTCGAGTTGCCCCGAAGCCAATTTCGTTCGGGTCGAGCACTCCATTCGTGCGCTCCAGAGGCTGGCGGCATATCATCGTGCGCATTTTGACCTGCCTGTGGTCGGCATTACTGGCAGCAATGGCAAGACCATAGTCAAAGAGTTTCTCTATACGCTACTGCGCCCCTACTACAAGCACATCTGTCGCTCGCCTCGTAGCTACAATTCGCAGATTGGCGTTGCCCTATCCTTGCTGGAGCTGGAGGCATCGGACGAGCTGGCACTCATCGAGGCGGGCATCTCTTATCCCGGTGAGATGCAGGCTTTGGCCGATATGATTGCGCCCTCGGTGGGCATACTGACGAGCTTGGGTAGTGCGCACGCCGAGCATTTCGCCTCGGCTCAGGCGCTTCTAGACGAGAAGCTCAAACTTTTCGCTTCGGTTGAGTCTATTATTGCTCCGCTTGATTACCCGCTCATCGGTGCCAGCCTCGAGCGCTTGGGGCTACTTGGGCGTCTGCGTGGCTGGAGCCGTACCGATCGCTCTGCCCTGCTCTGGCTAGAGCAGAGCCAGAAGTGTGGCGACGAAACGCTACTGCGCATACACCACTCGGGGCAAGTCTACGAGGCACTACTGCCCATGAGCGACGAGGCGAGCATAGAGAATGCGCTGACGTCGCTCTCTGCGATCGCTGTACTATGCCCCGATCATCTGCCTACTGCCATCGGTCTGCTGCACCGCTTGCGTCCTGTGGAGATGCGTCTGGAGGTTAAAGAGAGCTATCGAGGCAATACGATCATCAACGACTCCTATTCCAACGATCTCGATGCCTTGCGTATGGCGCTCGACTTCCAGCGCAGACGTGTGCAGAGCTCCAATGCCAAGGCTGTGGTCGTCTTGTCCGACATAGAGCAGAGCCCCCTCTCTGCCGACGAGCTCTACGCTCAGGTGGCGGAGCTACTCGAGGCCTATCAGGTCGCCGAAGTCTTCGCTGTCGGGCCTACTATCGGCAGGTTGCTCGAGCAGCGCCGTTCGTTTGCCTGCACGCACTTCGCTACGACCGAGGAGCTACTTGGCTCATCTGCTCTGTACGATCTGCATAGGGCTTGTATTCTGCTCAAAGGAGCTAGAGTTTTTGGCTTCGAGCGCATCTATCGAGAGCTCTCTCGCCTAGAGCATCAGACTACGCTCGAGGTCAATCTCTCGGCAGTGCGCCACAATCTAGCCTACTACCGCTCCCTGCTACCACGTCAAGGGCGGATTATTTGCATGATTAAGGCCGACGGCTATGGCATCGGAGCCCTCGAGCTAGCACGCACACTTGAGGAGAGCCGTGTGGACTATCTGGCCGTGGCGGTGGCTGATGAGGGCAAAGCACTACGCTTGGAGGGGATCCGTAGCCCTATCATCGTGATGAACCCGGAGCTATCGAGTAGCGAAACACTCTTCCAATACAATCTAGAGCCCGAAGTCTACAGTCTGGCTCTGCTTAGTGGTCTGATCGAGGAAGCCGAGGCACGAGGCCTAGAGCGTAGACCCATACACATCAAGATAGATAGTGGTATGCACCGCCTAGGCTTCTCGCTCGATGAGCTGCCACAAGTGCTCGCCCTGCTCGAGCGAACCGAGAGCCTATCGGTGGCGAGTGTATTCAGCCATTTGGCCTCGGCAGACGAAGCAAGGTGGGACGACTTCACCAAGGCACAGGCGGACTATCTGCTCGAGGCGCACGCAACCCTTGAGCAGGGACTCGGCTATCGCCCCCTGCTTCATCTGCTCAATACGGCTGGTCTGGAGCGGTTCGCTGCCCAATATGCCTTCGATATGGCTCGGCTAGGCATCGGTCTGTATGGCGTTAGCCCTACGCAGCAGCCCAACCTCAAGTCTGTGGCTCGCCTCTCTACTACTATTCTACAAATCAAAGACGTCGGACTTGGCTCGATGGTAGGTTATGGTTGTCGGGGGGAGGTGGCTCGTCCCACACGCCTAGCCGTTATCCCCATTGGCTATGCCGATGGTTTTAGGCGTATGCTGAGCAATGGTGCGTGGTCTGTGGCCGTCAGAGGTCGGCTGTGCCCAACTATCGGCAACATCTGCATGGACGCTTGTATGATTGATATAACCGATGTGCCAGAGGCCAGAGAGGGCGATCGGGTCCTCATCTTCGCAGACGAGGCGCGCTCGCTCGAGCAGATGGCACAGGCTTGTGGCACTATTAGCTACGAGATACTCACCACACTCTCGCACCGCATACAGCGGCTCTACTACCAAGAGTAGTCGGTAGGCGACCGAGAGCACGACATACCAAAGGGGCTGCGTCTAGATAATACTTAGACGTAGCCCCTTTGGTGTACTCTTTAGGATAAGTCATTCGGCCCTACTGGACGCTGTGTAGGTCACGGAGTGCCTTGTGTAGAGTCGCTCGCTTGCGATGTTTGTCTTGGAGCTTAGGCGAGTTTACAAGCCTGCCTCTGGCAGTTTGCCACCGCCACCACTACTGCTGTCGCTGCCACTGCCAGAGTTGCTGCCACCACTGTCGGTGTCGCTTGGCGGTGTGTCGATGCTTTTGCGGGCTTTGACGAGTGTTTGCTCATAGCTCACGTTGCTAAGGGCGAAGTATTTGCGTGATGCACTAAGCCGCACGACGGGTTTAGTGATGTGCACATTGGCATTGAACTTCTCTTTGCCCTTCTCAACTAGCTTACTCTGAAATGACGGACTGAGCGTACCGATGTCCCCAAAGTCCACAATATCGCCGTTCTCCACGTGCTGCTTCGCAATCTCGGCAGCTAGACGAAGCACTGCCTCCACCTCTGCGCCGGTAAAAGTGGTTGCACGAGCCACCTCCTCGCAGAAGTTGCGATGATCAATACGTTTTCTACCAGTGGGACGAGCTTGTAGGACAGTCTTGCCTGCCATCTTCCCGAAACTTGCTTTCCGCTCAACGAGTACGTAAGCCAATGGTCTATTAGCCATAATAAATTGTATATGCCTTCATGATGTTTTTCCTCTAGAGAAGTTGAAGGCTTTACCCTCACTAGAGTGCTTTTCATAAGGAAACAGACAAATGTATAACAAATATCCGAGCCAAACCAATAGATGGCATGGATTGTGGTGCGATTTTTTTCGGCTCAAAAAAGTGTTAATTACAAGTGCGAATAATCGGACTAACGCCCCCCGAAAATCATTCAAAAAAATGCTAAAAAATGCACTGACATCTCAAACAAAAAATTCAGACGTCTCAATCCGAAAATTGAGACGTCTGAACAGCACGATTGAGACGTCTGAATTTTCGGATTGAGACGTCTCAAATTTTAGGCTTTGATAGGTCTATGCTAAGTCAATGATAACTAGGTGTTTGTGAAATGATGCTTGGAGAAGTCGTTGAGGCCGATATTTCTCTAGAGTAGCGACACCAATAGCTTGCTTATAAGACGTCTGCTCTAGAGCTAAATGATGCGTATTACTGACTAATGAGTACTATAATACCAGAAGGTAAGTAATAGATGAAATCAATCATTGTAGGCTACTAGAGGATTTATAGGTACTAACTCTAGGGTATGGAGAAGGGGCTGCAACCAAGTTTTACCTTGATGCAACCCCTTAGATATCTTCATTGAGGTGGGTTTATCTCGCCTCCTCGGCTGTGCAGAAGTGATAGAGTGCCTTAGCTTGCTCCTCTCCCCAGTGTGGCGCATAGGCTGGCTCGGGCGACTGCTTCGTGTACAGCTCTAGTGCTTTGGTTATAGACGGTAGCGCTTTGTCTTTACCTCCGCCATAGGCTGCTGGCGTATAGGCCACGGACTGGGCTTGTAGCAGGTAGACTCTCGGGTTATTGGGGTTGGCTTCTTGGGCTAGTTGGAGCTGCTTAGCGCTCTCTGGCCCATAGATCTGCCAGCGTGTCTGCGGATTGACTTGCAGGCGAGCGGCGAAGAGCATACTACGCAAGCAGGCAATCTCGGAAGCATCGCCCCCTAGCTCCGTCGCCTTCTCTAGGTATTGCTCTGCCTGCTCGGCGAGGCGGTCGGCTGCCTCACTGTCGGCAAAGGCCTGTATGGCACGGCAGTAAGCCGAGTAATAGGGAGCTGTCCAGTCTGCTCCCGTCATCAGAGTAAATCGGTCAAAGTCCGCTGCTAAGCTCTGCAAGACCTCAATCGAGGCAGAGTCTAGCTTGGCAGTACGCTCGGTCATCGCACGTTGGTAGGCTGAGCTTTGGGCGCCAAGGCTCACCGAGCAGAGCAAGAGCAGAGCGCAGAGTAGGAGAGTCGTTATTCGCTTCATTATTATTAATGTATTTAGAGGTTTGTATTCATGATTTCCTTTCGTCTATCTACACCGATATTGACGAAGAAGCCGAGCATATAGACCTGCCGATAGGGTGTAGTGATGCGTGTAGCCGAGTAGTGCCCCTGAGCATTAGGCTCGGGCGAGTAGCGGTAGCCGAAGGTTGGGGCAGCATTGAGGATATTCTCCACACTAGCCACGACCACACCTGCCATACGGCCAAGCATAAACGGATAGTTGTACGAGAAGCTCAGACCGAAACTCTCGTCATTGAGCTCGTTGTAGTAGCCTCGAGCCTTGCTGTTAGGATTATGATAGGGCATACCCGTGCGGTAGTTTAGGGCGAGGTTGAAGAGCGAAGAGATAGGCTTGCACCAATACTTGATCACGGCCGAGGCTGTATGCGTGGCGACGAAGTCGGGTTGCTCTAGCTCGTGAGCATACAGCCAGCTACGACGGGCATCGGTGTAGGTGTAGGAGAGCCAGTGCTCAACGTTGGGGATAAGGCGTGTAACTCGCCAGAATACATCGACTCCACGAGCATAGCCACGGCCTAGATTGTCCACTCGGTAGTTGTGATGCAGGCGAGTGAGGCTGCTGTATTCTTTGTTATAGATCTGTAAGCGTAGCAGATGATGCAGCTTGGGACGCCATTCGTAGGTTAGGTTGGCTTGATAGGCCTCCTCTCGAGCGTTGGGCTGTATCCCATGTGTCAGGTAGTAGTCGCCTAGGGCTGCATATCTACCGAGGTCTAGGCTTAGGGTACCAGTCTGATGCAAGCGCAGAGCAAGCGCAGCCCGTGGAAGCAGTGTGGCCGAGCCAATGAGGGACGAATGCTCCAGCCTTAGCCCACCCTCAAGCGATAGTGAGCGGCTAATAGGGTAGAAAGCCTCAACCCAAGCCGATGAGGTCGCATCAGCTATCGAGCCAATGCCCTGCCTCTGCCGTAGAGCAGCCTTGGCACGGACGTAGGCATAGTCCAGACCACCAGCCACCTTGAGCGAGGAGAGGCGTGTGTCTAGCCTCAAACGTATCTGGGCATCTAGCTCTCGTGACGTCATCTCGAGGCTGCGGCTTTGCCAGTCGGGGTAGGCTATGTGGAGCTTATTGTCGTCCCAGCCAAGACCAACGGCAAGTGTAGTCTTGGTATAGCCGTCTTGGAAATGATGGCGCCAGCGCCCCATGCCGAAAGCATAGTCGTTGCGTCCCTTGTATAGCTCCGAGGTGGTGCCATAGGGTGTGGGAGCTGGGGCGAGTGAGGTGTGCTTATCTCGGCGCATCATCACGAGCGCCTTGACGTCGTCCTGCTTTGTCGGTGACCAAGCTAGTCGAGCATGATAGATCATACCGAAAGGAGCCTCGGGCAGTTTGTACTCGTCCCTAAGCATCAGCCTAAGGGCAGAGCCCTCAATGACGCTCACTCCCTGCTCAATATAGGTCGTCTTCTTGGGTGAGAGGTAGCCCCAGCCGATGCCAGCGAAGACCGATGCGAGCGATACATTGAGCGACGAAGGCGACTGCCCCGAGAGTTGTAGCTCGAGCAATCCGCTCAGACCGCCCTGTTTGCTTGCACCATAGCCGCCAGTGGCTAGGCTTAGTCCTTGGAACATACCCGTCTCGAAGCGTGCCCTCGTGGGGGTGTTGTGTCCATTCTTGCCGAAGAAACGCTGGACACGTATCCCCTCGATGCTCACATTCGTCTCCCACGCAGCACCTCCACGCACGAAGAAGCCCTCTGTCTGCCCCACATGCTGCAAGCCCGGCATCTGCCGCATAGATAGGGCTAGGTCGCCCGAGCCTGCTGGGTTGGTGTAGACGTCCATCGGCTTCATGACGGCTTGGCCTTTGCGGTCGTTGAAGCGTAGAGCAGAGGCACTCACTACAACCTCCTCTAGCGTCAGCGATAGCTTCTCCTTGAGGCGAAAGGTGAGGTCTTGGGCGTCTTCCATACGCTTGAGCACAATGGTATCGGCTTCGTAGCTCAGATGCGAGGCGACGAGGCTTAGAGGGAGCGGTGCCTCCGTCGAGAGAGAGAAGTGGCCGAGCGAATCGGTCGCTGTGCCGTCGAAAGAGTCTGCCGGGTACACATTCGCTAGGCGTATCGGGCGCCCACGCCCGTCGAGCACTCGTCCCTTGATTAGGGTCTGGCCCTCGGCTAGGCTCGAGCAGGTCATCAGCAGTGCGATGCACATAAATCTGGTAGAGATGGTCATAACTTATTAGAATTAGGGAGATATGATTTCAAAGCCTCGAAGTGCTTGACAAAAGCCTCTCGCCCAAGCGGCGAGAGCCGACACGTAGTACGTGTTCGCTTGCCGATGAAGCCCTTCTCAATGGTGATATAGCCTGCCGATGCGAGCTTGTCTATCTGTACGCTGATATTGCCCGAGCTGGCTCCTGTTGCTTCCTTAATATAGAGAAAGTCCGCCTCCTCTAGCGAGAGCAAGATCGACATGATCGAGAGTCTGAGCTCGGAGAGGAGTAGTGGGTCGAGGCTTGGCAAGTTGATCACGTCGCTCATACGACAGACGCATTAGGTGTACTCTTGAGCTCTCGGCGTATTTGCGCATAGAGGTAATGCCCCGGGATACAGTGCATGACGAAAAAGACGGCTCCAAACACCAGACTATAATCCCTGTAAGAGAGCATGTCTAGAGTGCGGTCGAGTATGATGCTGCCATAACCAATCGCCATACCCAAGATAGAGCAGACTTGTAGCACTCTGATGCGTAGGACAAAGCCCGTAATCGCCGAAGCCGAGCCTAGAAGAATGATGATTGCAATTAACGTAAAGAACCCTAAGACAAAGGAGCAAGCAAGGGCATTGAGTCCGCTCACGAGCCAAACAGTATTGATGAAGTAGTCTATCTGACTGCTACTATACGGTTGATGGCGCTTTCTGCGAGCCATTAGCCAAGAGATAATGCCACCGACAAACGGAATAAGTAGCCAGATATAGGCGTGATGTATAGACGTCATATAAGGCATTAGGGAGTAGTGTAGCAGGCTTGTTAGGACTGTGACGTAGCCCCAGAGGAGGAATTGGGTCGCCCCCGTGGTGTTGATTCTACGATTTGTCTTGCTGATCATCGCTTCGATGACCTCTAGACTTTGCTTTGGGTTGAGATTTTCTGCCGCCATTGTGTGCGTGTTGAGATAAGTAATACGATGTGATTAAATGCTTGTAGCCGTCCGCTTTGCTTACTAGTAATTACAAATATCACTGCATTAAGTGCGCAATGACTCTACAAATGTAATTCAGTTTATTTTATAAACCAAATGATTGTGAGGGATAAACGAGGCGCCAAACTTGTGTGTCTTGCCCCATGTAGCCCCCTTGCGGGGCATAAATGACGGACCATGGCTTGAGCTTCGCCCGCTGGAGTAGGGTATAGTACCAGCAATGTGCCGAGGGGCAGGCCTCTGGTAGCACGCCATGAGCGATCAGTGGCTCCTTGTGCAGGCACCTAAGCATGATGTTTGGGGCTAAACTTCCGAGGTATTAGGATTGCGAACAAACTGAAGATGTGTTTTTGTTGAGTTTCTCTTTGATGCTAGTATTTCTTTAGTATATTTGCAGCATTGTGTTGGATATAAACAAAAGTGTACGATATATTAACGCTTAAAAAGTTAAAAATGATGCTTATCATTGGTATCCCAAAAGAAATTATGCACGGCGAAGCTCGTGTAGCTGCGACACCAGAGACTGTTTCCAAGTTTGTTAAGGACGGATTCAGAGTACTCATTCAGAAGAATGCAGGCCTTGGCGCACTTTACCATGACGAAGAATATGCATCAGCAGGCGCTGAGCTAGTTGATTCGCCACGTGAAATCTACGATCAGGCACACATTATCCTCAAAGTAAAAGAACCCCAGATGAACCATGAGCTCGGGCTACACGAGGTCGATATGATGCATCAGGGTCAATACCTCATCACCTTCATTCACCCAGCTTCGCCAGTTAATCACGACATGGTACGCAGACTAGCTCAGCAGGGAGTCATTGGTCTGACGCTCGATGGCGTGCCACGTATCAGTCGTGCTCAGAACCTAGATGCACTCACCTCGATGAGTACTTGTGCCGGCTACAAGGGAATCTTGATGGCAGCCAACGACTTGGCGAGCTTTATGCCGATGATGGGTACTGCCGTAGGTATGATCCCCCCTGCTAAGGCTCTGATCATCGGCGTAGGCGTAGCAGGACTACAAGCTCTAGCTACGGCCAAACGGTTAGGTTGCCAGACCTATGCTGCCGACATTCGCCCTGCTGCCGTCGAACAAGCACAGAGCCTAGGGGCCAAGGTCGTGGACCTTGGCGTGCCAGCCGAGCTAGCCGTAGCCGAGGGTGGCTATGCCAATACACTGCCCGAGCATGTGCTGGTGGAGGAACGTAAGCGCCTTATGGAGGTCATCAAGGACATGGACGTGATATTCTGTAGCGCCCTAATCCCCGGAAAAATTGCCCCCATACTCATCACCGAGGATATGGTTCGCCAAATGAAGAAGGGCTCAGTGATCGTAGATATCTCTATTGACCAAGGCGGTAACTGCGAGATAACACCAGCAGGAGAGAGAGCCGTCAAGCATGGAGTAATCCTAGAAGGCATCAAAAATATCCCGGGCATGCTCCCAAAGAGTTCTACATGGATGTTTGCCAACAATATGTACAATCTAGTCAAGTACCTCGTCAAGGACGGTGCCGTACATCTAGACATGAATGATGAGATTTGTGCCAAGATCCTCGTTACACGCGACGGACAGATCGTGCACGCTGGTACGCTGGAGGCTATGGCAGCCAAGTAATCAGACAATCTGCAACTAGTCTACGAGGCTGTGTCGCTGCGAGTAGCATCACAGGGGCACAGCCTCGGCTTATTGATAACTCACTATTTAGGAATACAACACTTATGTCCCCACTGCTCTATCTCATAGTATTGGCTGTCTCTACGGTCGTCGGGTATCTATTGATTCGTAATGTCCCTAGCTTGTTACACACGCCTCTGATGTCGGGTATGAACGCTCTGAGTGGCGTTACCGTCGTTGGTGCTGTCTCTGCCACAGGTCTGGCTCTGCTCAGTGCCACAGGTGGGCATCTCTGGCTTAGCCAGATACTAGGAGGCTTAGCCATTATCCTAGCCACAGTCAATGTAGTAGGCGGGTTCGCTGTGACGCACCGTATGCTACGCATGTTCAACCGCAAAAAATAGTTTTGGCCCATGACACCTTACATATATTATGGTATATGCGCCTTGCTTACCGTCATGGTGCTAGGCGGTATTTGGATGATGAGCCGTGTGCAGACAGCCAAAGCAGGCAATCAGCTCAGTGCTCTAAGCATGCTGCTGGCCATTATCTTTACTTTGGTCTATCATCAGGTATTCTCTGCTTGGACGATCTACTTATTCATCGCCATTGGTAGCCTCATCGGTTTGCGTTTGGCCAGACGTGTGCAGATGATACAGATGCCACAGCTTGTGGCTCTGCTCAACGGTATTGGAGGTGGCGCATCGGCCCTTGTCGGTTTCCTCAGCTTACAAGGCATGAGTCTAGGTATCATGACGAGCGACAATCCTCGCTTCGCTGCTGGTACGTCGGTTCTAGCGATCTTGATTGGTATGATGACTCTAGTGGGGAGTCTTGTGGCAGCAGGCAAACTGCACAAGCTCCTACCCCAGCGTCCTATTGTCTACCCTGCCCATAGTTTCATCTCCAACGTGTGCATCGGCATGAGCGGTGCGCTCACGGTCATGATCTTCTTGGGCTATCTAGAGTCAGATGCACTCACCGTTGGGATAGTAACCGTGCTCTCGACGCTCTTTGGCTATCTCTTCGCCATTCGTGTCGGTGGTGCAGACATGCCTATTACCATTTCTCTACTCAACTCGCTTAGCGGCTTGGCAGGTGCCATTGCAGGTATGGCTACGGGCGACTTGCTACTCGTGGCAATCGGAGGTGTCGTGGGAGCTAGCGGTCTGCTCCTCACACAGATCATGTGCCGAGCTATGAACCGTAGCCTAGCCTCCATCTTACTTGGAGAGGGACTAAACACCTCCAAACCACAGTCACAAACTGCGAGCAAGCCACAGAGTACAGCAGCTCCTGTCGCAGACGAGTCTAAGCCCAGTGAGTCAGCACGCCCAACGCTCGTAGATACGCTTCGCTCGGCTCGTGAGGTCATCATTGTCCCCGGCTATGGTATGGCACTCTCTCAGGCTCAGCACGAGGTGCGAGCTCTAGCCAATAAGCTAACGAGCCAAGGCGCTCGAGTGCGTTACGCCATTCACCCCGTGGCAGGTCGTATGCCGGGGCACATGAACGTGCTACTAGCCGAGGCTGATGTACACTACGAGGATTTGTACGAGATGGATGCGATCAATGATGACTTCAAGACTGCGGACTTGGTAGTTGTGATTGGCGCCAATGACGTGCTTAACCCCGCTGCTCGTGAGGCCGAGGGCACGCCTATCTATGGTATGCCTGTCTTGAGTGTAGATGCGGCTCGAGAGATCGTCATCTGCAACTTCGACCTCTCTCCCGGCTATGCAGGCGTCCCCAATCCGCTGTACACACGAGCCGAGGGCGTGCATCTGCTCCTCGGTGATGCTAAGGAAAGCCTCGAGGGACTGCTGTCAGCTTTTGACGAGAAGGGAGCTTCGAGCAAGGCAGAGTCTAATACAGCAGATCGTCTGCCGGAGGTGCTTCGCTCAGCTCGTGAAGTCATCATCGTCCCCGGCTATGGTATGGCACTCTCTCAGGCTCAGCACGAGGTGCGAGCTCTAGCCAATAAGCTAACTAGCCAAGGCGCTCGAGTGCGCTACGCCATCCACCCCGTGGCAGGTCGTATGCCGGGGCACATGAACGTGCTACTAGCCGAGGCTGATGTAGACTACGAGGATCTGTACGAAATGGACGCGATCAATGATGACTTCAAGACTGCGGACTTGGTAGTTGTGATTGGTGCCAATGACGTGCTTAACCCCGCTGCTCGTGAGGCCGAGGGCACGCCAATCTATGGTATGCCTGTCTTGAGTGTAGACGCAGCTCGAGAGATCGTCATCTGCAACTTCGACCTCTCTCCCGGTTATGCAGGCGTCCCCAATCCTCTGTACACACGAGCCGAGGGCGTGCATCTGTTCCTCGGCGATGCCAAGGAAAGCCTCAAGCAGATGCTTCAGCACTTCTAGATATTAGAGTGATTTAGTCAAGCCAAGGGGCTGTACTGGAAGTGAGTTTTCGGTACAGTCCCTTGAAGCTAAAATGGTCTATGCGTGGATTGAAACATCTTTATTGTACTTTTGTTGTAAACTTGCGAGGCAATAGATAGATACATCTGGGCGTTTGATGTGTGTCCCCAATCATCTGCGAAGCCCTATTTAGCAAGTGATATAGTTAAGAGGAACAAGAGTATGAATATAACATGGGCAGTTATCGCCCTTCTAGCCCTTGGGGCTGTCGCTGCCTTGGTCGACTGGATACAAGGACAGATTCGTCAAGCTAAAATCGCACGTGGCGAGGCAGTGGAAGTTGAGCCCGAGCGTCCAGTCAGTGTAGGCGGTTGCTGTGGTATGCACATGACCTGCGAGCGAGATAGCTTGCTCTCTGCAGTCAGCACACGGATTGTCTACTACGATGACGAGGAGCTCGACCGCTTCCATGGTACTCAGGCCTGCGACTATTCAGCCGAGGCAGTTGATGAGTTTCGAGATATCCTCATCACACTAAACCAAGATGATGTGGCAGGATGGGTGCGTAGCTTGCAACTACGTCAGATAGAGCTTCCCGAGGATCTTAAACCAGAGGTTTTCCTCATCGTAGGCGAGTGCCGAGCCTACCATATGGAGCACGGGCCAGACGCACATCATCATTAATTAAGTAGTAGGCTCTGGGCGTGGCTAGCATTTTTGAGTTTCAATTCTTCCAAAACGCACTTTGGGCGTCTGTTCTATCAGCTCTAGTTTGTGGGCTGATAGGATCTTATATTGTGGTACGCCGCATAGTCTTTGTTAGTGGAGGGATTACGCATGCTTCATTCGGAGGGCTGGGACTGGGGGTTTACTTAGGTATTAGCCCCATATTATCTGCTGGAGTAGCTGCCGTACTGGCCGCTCTTGGCATTAGCTCTCTGAGCCGAGGTGGAGAGATCAGAGAAGACTCTGCTATTGCTGGTGTTTGGGCTCTTGGTATGGCATTGGGTGTTCTGTTTCTAACTCTTACACCCGGCTATACAACGGGCCTTTCTTCTTACCTTTTTGGTAATATCTTGCTGGTTAGCTCGACTGATTTATTGTGGCTTGCGGGCTTTGGTTCCTTGCTATTGCTTTGCTTGGGTCTATTCTATCGTCCCATTTTATATTCCATTTTCGATCCCGACTTCTCTCGGACACGAGGTGTGAGAGCGGACCGCTGGAATATGTTTATGCTTGTGATCGTATCAGTAGGCTTGGTATTGTGCATCAGGCTAGTGGGGATTATGCTTTTGATGTCTTTGCTCACTCTGCCACAGAGTATAGTAGGGCTCTTTGTCGCCGACTTCAAGCGGCTAATGCTTGGCTCTGTCTTGGTATGTTTGTTTGCGAATATCTCGGGTCTTCTGCTTAGTTACTATTTGCTAGCTGTCCCCTCGGGGGTACTGATCATACTGGTCCTATTCTTAATGTTGGGCTGTGCGAAGCTTTTGCGTCGGCTACAGTTGCGTATCGTATAGACAACCGTATATGATGACCGTATGAAAGCTGTTTTTCGCTCCTCTATTTTCCATCCATTGTGGCTAGTCCTATGTTTTATAGCACTCGGGCTAGGTTGGGGCTGTACGGTTAAGAAAAACAATAGTGCTACCCGTCTATACCATAACCTGACGACAAGGTATAACGTACACTACAACGGACAGACCGCCTTCGACGAGGCTTACCGCTCACTACTAGAGGGTGAAAACGAGAGCTACACACGCCCTATCGCCCCAGACCTCATTGCTTATAAGATAGCACAGGTACGAGGTACGGATAAGAAGTCTGGAGGCTCATTCGATCGTTCAGTAGAGAAGGCACAGAAGGCCATTAAAGAACATAGCATTCGCATTAAACCCGCACGCAAACCCGGTTGGCGGAAGGATCCCAAGGCCGTAGCAGAGCAGCTCAGAGGCGAGTATAATCCATTTTTGCATCAAAGTTGGCTGTTGCTAGGCAAGGCTCAGCTCTACAATGCTGATGTCGATGAGGCTATGGCTACGTTCGCTTACATTGCTCGCCTCTATGAGGCTTCGCCAGAGGTTCGAGATGTAGCTTTGCTCTGGCAGGTCCGTTGCCTCAGTCTTGCGGACCGAGCGAGTGAGGGTAAGCAGTTAGTAGCCCTCATTGATACGACTAATAGAAGTCACTATAACGATCTTAAACCTCTGTATAGCTTTACTATGGCAGAGCACCATCTGGCTCAGGGGGAGCAGGCTTTAGCTCTACCTTGGCTCTCCTTGGCTGCACAGGTAGAACCCTTAGCCGCTCAGAAGGCTAGGTTGTATTATTTGCTCGGACAGCTACAGCAGAGCTCGGGCGATGCCTTAGCAGCCTACCGTTCATACGGTAAGGTGCTCTCTCTCTCTCCTAGACCTGCACTAGACTTTGCTGCCCGCATCAGACGAGCAGAGCTATCGCCTAGAGGGCATACAGATGTTCTTAGGTCACTCAAGGCGATGGCTCGCCGAGGTAAGTATCGAACTCAACTCGACCAAATCTACTACGCCATAGGTAGCACCTATCTCTCTTCGGGGGATACCCTCGGGGCTATTGGTGCTTTTCGCTTTGCCATAGATACGAGCCAAAATAAAGGGCAAGACTATGCTCTGGCCAATATCGCTCTAGGACAGATTTATCTGCAACGCATGCAATATCTCCCAGCCCGAGCCGCATACACCCAAGCCATACCGGCTCTGTCCCAGCTTGAGCCGAGCTACAAGGCATACAATTATCTAGCACAAGGTCTGGACTCTTTGGCTCAGCCCGCAGAGGTTCTGCACCGAGAGGATAGTGTGCTCGCTTTGGCTCGCATGGACGAGAAGGCTAGAGCCCGAGTGATTGACAGTGTGATCAGGGTGCTCAAAGCCAAGGAAGCAGAGGAGGCTGCTCAGAGGGCTAGAGATTCTATCGCTCAGCGCAATCAGGATATCGCTGCACGTATGCCGGGGGCGACTACCCCCAGTGCTCCATCTATTCCCAAAGTGATAGGGGAGAGCGGAGAATTCTATTTCTACAACTATGCCCTGCTCAGCGAGGGGCGCAAAGATTTCGAGCGAACATGGGGCCGTCGTAAGCTAGAGGACCTTTGGCGCCTGCGTAAGCATGATGGCTTTGTCCTAGATCGTATTCAATCACAGCTCCCGGGAGGGGCCGATAGTACTGCTCGTTCAGGTGATGGGCAGGTCAATATGTCGGATCAAAGTGAGGTCAAAGAAGAGACCCAACCTACCGAAGATCCGCACAACCCTGCGTATTACCTCTCTAGGTTGCCCATGACGCCACAGGCACAGCAAGAGAGCGAAGCCCGGATCGAGCAGAATCTCGTAGAGATGGGGCGTGTACTAACGGATAAACTAGAACGTCTAGGAGATGCTACCAAGATTTATCATCAGGTACTAGAGCGCTTCCCAAAAACGAAATATGCGGAGCAAATACTCTATCGACTCTATTTGCTCTATCTGAGGCAGGGAGATGAAGGACAAGCAGATCAAGTCCGTCGCAGATATTTGGCTACTTCCCCCAATACTCAGCTCGCTCAAGAGCTGTCTACGCCCAATTATCTAGAGCGTCTGCGAGATCGAGATCAGACTGTCGCTCGGCGGTATGTACGAGCCTTCGAGGCCTATCATCATGGGCAGCCCGATAGCGTTCTTAGTATTTACAGCGAGATCAAACGAACTTATCCGACTAGTGAGCACCTGCCTCGTCTGCTCTTTCTCTCTGCTATGGCAGAAGCTAGTGCGGGTAATGCTGTGGGCTTCTGCGAGAAGCTTCAAGAGCTGCAGACCATAACACCACCAGAAGAGATCAAGACTTTGGTAGAGGCCATGCTTGAAGGGTTGAGAGAGGGGCGCCCTATCTATGCCGGTCACCCTAAGCCAATCAATTGGTCTGTTGCCACTGGAGGGGTAGACTCTACTCAGATAGATCAAGCAGAGGTGTTCTCTCCTAGTGGAGCAAGTGATCGCTATGCACTGCTCTTGATCGGTATGGATTCGCTCTCCACTCCTGAGTTGATTTATCGCTTGGCAGTGTACAACTTCACGAAACAGACGCAATCGCTAGTCCCACTTAGGGCGTTGAATGAGCTTGATATGCCGGCTGTAGCGGTAGGTAAATTTACCACAACGTATGCTCTGGAGTTATACCTCAATCAGCTTATCTCCGATGATAGCTACGGCACTTTGGGTCGTTTGGCAATACTTCCCATCTCGCAGACTAATATTGCTCGGCTCAATAGAGCCGATATGCTGTGGAACTATTTGGATTTTCTACTACATGGGGTAGACAGTTTACTCTCTGTAAATGTGCAAGTGGCGAGAGAGCTTGCCGACTATTGGCTGTCGGAGCAAAGCAAGCGAACCAACGGAGAGGCACAGACTAGGTCTGCTGCGGGAGAGAAGCTAGATTTCGGATTCGGCACAGCAGTGCCAGCTGCGGTTGATACAACTGCCATTGCCTCAGATCCCCTACAAGTGCCTCGTGAGTCTGCGTTAGCTAGACCTCCTATTAGCTACGATGAGATGCAAGAGAAGGCTGAGCAGCGAGAGAAGCGAACTAAGCAGGAAGCTAAGCAGCGAAAACGCCTTAAGCGAGATCGAGAGAAGAGTAAGACTCGAGTGAGGAGAAGCAAATAAGCAGATATTGATTGACGCTGGATGAAAAAAACGAAAGATTACTTCTATCGTATGTATGCCCTATTACTAGTTGTGATGCTGGGGCTATTACTATTATATTACTTGCCTAGGAGTATTGGAGGCTGGGAGCCTAAGCCTATTGATATGCTGGCAGATCTTCGTGTCGAGAGATCCACAGAGGTGATTGATACTATCGATCTAGATGTATATATGTACGAAACTCCAACTATAGAGCTGGAAGGGGAAGATGCATCACACAGTGACGCACAGGCGATAGAGCAAGAGCAGGTAAGACGGGCTCAAGTATATGAACGGATCCATACAGAGAGCTGGTCAGAAGAGGATAGTATCAGCACTGAGATTGTAGACTATAGCCAAACCCGTACGGGTCTTCGACGCTTTTTCTCTAGTCTTGCTAAGTGCCAATCTTTAGATGCATCGGTTCGTATTGCTGTGCTGGGAGATTCGTTTGTTGAGGGAGATATCTTTACCGATGCTTTGCGCTCTAAGCTCCAGACCCTATATGGAGGTTCGGGTGTGGGGTGGATGCCGATGAGCAGTACGACTGCTGGATTTCGTATGTCGGTACGGCATGACTTCCGAGGTTGGAAGGATCAGTCAATGTTACACAGCAAGCGAGAGCGTCATATTATCTCTGGGCATATCTTTCGTCCAGAGGGTAGTGCATGGTCTCGTTATAGCCTGCCTAAGGGAATGGGTGCATTCGATCGTGCCACTATGTACTATCAAGCCACGGAGCCTCTTTCCGTTAAGATTACGACTGATAGTGGTGAGGAAGAGCTTCACCTCCCAGCCACAGAGCAAGGCGTAGCTATGTCCACCTATACCTATGCCACACCTCCGACTACGAGCATCAAGATGGCGCTCACCAGCGGAGCTGGCTCCATGACGAGCTATGGTATAGCCCTAGAGCAGAGCCGTGGCGTTACGGTAGACAATATGTCGCTACGAGGGAACTCAGGGCTATTGTTGTCCTCCCTAGACGTTGATCTGAACCAAACGTTTGGGCGTTTACGCCCGTACGATCTGATTATTCTACAGTACGGCCTCAATGTGGCCAATGCCAAACAGCGAGATTATCGTGGGTATGCCAAGCAAATGAAGCGAGCCATACAACATCTACGACAGCTCTATCCCGAGGCCGACGTCATGCTACTAGGTGTGTCGGATAGGGCCCAGCGTTCGTCTGGCTCAATGACCACTATGCCGGCTATCATAGAGCTGCACAAGCAGCAAGAGATGCTGGCGGCAGACCTAGGGTTGCCCTTTTGGAGCTTGCTCAAGGCTATGCGCTCAATAGGCGGCATTACACAGATGGCAGCTCAGGGTAAGGCCGCCAAAGATTATACTCATCTTAATCATAAGGGTGGGCGAGAGCTAGCGAGCAAATTCGTGGAAGCTCTAGAAATAGAAAAACGATATTATGAAGCAGCGCAATAGCACATATATTTTGAGCCTATGCCTCATATTACTTCTGAGCATAGAGTCACTTTTTGCAGCCAACAAGCCCAAGGTTTATCGTTGGTATGCACCATCAAGTCCAATATATCAAGCACTTTGGCAGTCGTTCAAGTCTAGTCGTACGGATCGGACACCACTACGCATCGTACACTTGGGAGATAGCCATATTACTAGTGGCTTCACGACAGTTCCCATCAGAGAGCGTCTGTGCGGCCAGTATGGAGATAGCATTCAGGTGCAGCATTGGGGGATCAATGGTGCTACGTATGTTACTTATAGCATACAAGCTGAGATCGACCGTATAGTTAAGGCCAAGCCAGACCTGTTGATCGTGTCACTCGGGACGAATGACTCCTACACTTTTAGGTTCTCAGCGGAAGAGTTTCGGGCTAATATGGCTACATTCTTTACACTCTTAGAGAAGAGCCTGCCCAATCTGCCGATTGTGATGACGACACCGCCGCCTAGCTTCCTCAAGACCGCTAGCCGAGTGGCGTATGCTCGTGGTCGAGCTCGAGGCAAGAGAAAGTCCGTTCCTCGTACCGTGGTCAATTATAGCTACAACAAGAATACGGGTACGGCTGCACGCACTATGGACTATTTGGCTCGTCAGCGTGGCTACACATTGATTAATCTGTATGGTAGTATCGGGACAGAGCGAGAGGCTAATCATTGGTTAGCCAAAGGTTGGATGCACACAGACCGCACACACTACACCGTAGCTGGCTATACTAAGCATGGCGAGTATATTGCTGCAGCATTGGTTGAGATCATAGAGCAGAGTAAGCCTCTTGTGGGGCATAAATAAAGGGCGTGATGGATTTTTTAAGCTCTTTGGATTTCTCTCTCATTCCACAGCTTCTGCGCTATGATGCCAAAGCGCCGATGATTTTCTCTAGTGGATTGTTTTTTTTCGTCTTCCTACTCTTCCTACCTATCTATGGCGCACTCAGGAGATACACTACTCTGCGTATCGTATACGTAGCACTTTTCTCCCTATTCTTCTATTACAAAAGCAGTGGTCTCTATGTAATTCTTCTAGTGTTGGCTGCAACGAGTGACTTCCTCATCGGTAGATTGATGTCCCGCACATCAGACAGAGGTAAACGAAAGGGTTACGTTGCTTTGAGTATGCTCATCAATCTCGGGGTTTTGGCTTACTTTAAGTATTTCAATTTCCTTATTGGTTTGTTTTTCGACTTGATGAATATGCTTGGCTTGGCTCTTGGTAAGCCCGAGTGGGTACTCGGTGAATGGCAAGCGTGGGACATTATTCTACCAGCAGGGATATCGTTCTATACTTTCCAGACGATGAGCTATATCATCGACCTATATAGAGGAGAGATACAACCGCTGAAACGTTGGATAGACTACGTCTTCTATGTGTCGTTTTTCCCCCAGCTTGTGGCAGGGCCTATTGTTCGGGCGAAGGATTTTATCCCCCAAATTTATCGTAAGCCTACATTGCCAAGAGCAGAGTATGGGGAGGCGCTGGCTCTGATCGTAAGCGGTCTGTTTAAGAAGGCTATCATATCGGACTATATCAGCCTCAACTTTGTCGATCGTATCTTCGATGCGCCTGCTCTCTACACTGGGCTTGAGAATTTGTTGGGTGTCTATGGCTATGCTTTGCAGATATACTGCGACTTCTCTGGGTACTCCGATATGGCTATCGGGATTGCGTTGCTATTGGGCTTTCGCTTCAATATCAACTTTGATTCTCCATATCAGTCTGCCAGCATCACTGAGTTTTGGAGGCGATGGCATATTTCACTTTCTTCGTGGCTCAGGGATTACTTATACATTCCACTTGGGGGGAATCGCAAAGGTTCTGTACGTACCTATATTAATTTGATGCTTACCATGCTCCTCGGTGGTCTGTGGCATGGTGCCGCCTTGAGGTTTATTCTTTGGGGGGCAATACATGGGGTTGCTTTGGCGGTGCATAAGATGTGGTGTAGCCTAGTGCCAAGCTCGGCTCGTGGTGCCAATCAGCTTCCTCTCTGGCGCCGCTGGTTGGGACGCATACTAACCTTTCATTTAGTATGTTTTGCTTGGATATTCTTCAGGGCAGAGTCGATGCAGACGGCAGGCGAAGTACTTACGCAGATTGCTACGAACTTTCACCCAGAGGTCTTCCTTCAGTTTGTGCAGGGGTATAGATTGGTGTTTGCTTTGATGATCTTAGGCTATATGCTGCACTTTACGAGTCACCGCTTGGAGCGTCGTTTTAGGCTATTCTTTGCTCGTGCCGAGTTCGTTTGGCAGGCAGCTATTGTATTGGCTCTGCTGATTGCCGTTATACAGATGAGGTCTGCTGAGATCCAGCCCTTCATTTATTTCCAGTTTTAGTACTCGTTTGCGAAAAAGTTTTATCTTTGCACTGCTTTTAGGATAAAGGAGAGGTGCTCGAGTGGTTGAAGAGGCACGCCTGGAACGCGTGTAGGCGTCACAAGCGTCTCGCGGGTTCGAATCCCGCTCTCTCCGCAAGAAGGTTTCAAAAGGGTTTCACAGCCCCCTTCAAAATATAGATAATCGTTGTAAAATCAAGGTTTTACAACGATTTTTCTTTGTATATACCCCTATCTGCTGACGGATAACCCCTATACTTTGGTAGTCACATTTCGGTCAAGTACTGCTACATTTACTGCTACACAAATTATTTGTCTTCAAAAAATGTAGCAGTGACCGATAGAGACCGTTGCACGGTATTTTGCCTCTTTTCGGCTAGAAACGTTGTGTATATCCCTGATTATTAATATCTTTAACGTGAGTTCGGCGTAAGTTTATGCTCTTTTTAGGGTGCTGACGACATGCTCTAAGTCTAGTGAAGGCTTCTTCTCCAAGGCTTGGTAAGCAATGAGT